>CALYSG010000082.1 GCA_945485605.1 uncultured Clostridia bacterium | reverse complement strand
GGCGGTTTGAGTGCCGAATATGTGTGTTACGGCTTATTTTTCGTGTGTTTAATCAAATCCGTTATGAACACTCGTACTGGGGCGAATGGCCTGACGTGCCTCCTTACAATAACATATCCTGCTATCATTCTCCGACTATTATCTTACAGTATTATACAGAGATGAGTGCAACAAAAGTGCAACATGGGAACAGAAAAGTTAAAAAATTCTTTCAGTATAACTATTGCAATCCCATGAATAGGCACATTACCGATATTCCGTAATATCCAAGCCACTCGCATTGGTAGATAAAGCAGATGTTTTGGTTTGCGCTTATGACGGTCAGTCCGAAGGTACAGCGTATACCGTGAATTATGCCATGAAGAAAGGGAAAATAGTTATTCAAATCAACCCTTCGACAGCAGAGGTTACAATCATTAGCAAACATACATTCGAGAATTAATTTTGAAATTCGCTTTTCTTTGGTTACTCCGACGCAAATTTTGGCGGGTGAAAAAAGAAACTCCATCACAGACCTACTGTCCATGATGGATTTTCTTCGTTCGGCACTCTCAATCGGCTTTTCATTGGATATTTTCTAACATCCTTATGAGAAGTCCGCTTTCGGGTGCTTTTTTATTTTACGGGAATTACCGTGATCCGCAAAAGCTCGGTTGGGTTAAACAGCCGCGGGATCGGCTTTGCCGTGTTTGCCAGCCCACGGCTGACAATAAATCGTCCGTCGTGTATGCCGGAGGTATATTTCGGCAATATCCCCTGCCCCGGAGCGTAAAGTCCCCGCCCAAAGAGCCTTATCTGCCCTCCGTGCGCGTGCCCGCTGAGTATCATGTCTATCGGACGATCCTTCAGATACAGCGGGTAATATTCGGGGTGGTGGCAAAGAAGGATCTTAAAGCCTTCCCACGAGCAAAAGCCCTCAAGCCAGCCGAGTCTCGGACGGTCGTCCCCATTCGTCAACCCGCTCGTAAGCCCGCCTATTCTCAGCCCCTCAAAATCGCAGAAGGCATCGTCAAGGAGCCTCGCTCCGCTCGCATATATCGCGTCAAGGTTTTCCTCAAGGCACTTGCGGTGCCTGTTTTCTTTATAATAATGCCCGCACAGCTCGTGATTTCCGAGCGAATAGAAGGTCGGAGCAAGCCTTGCCGCACCCTCGAGCAGCTTAAATGCGCTCGTATGCGTCACGATTATGCGGTCACACGGTGCCTCCTCGCCCTCGCGGCAGTCGAGCCTTGAGGTAAGGTCGCCCGTCACCGCAATAATGTCGGGCTTCATCCCTGAAAGAGCCTCAAGCACTATATCACTTTCGGTATCATGAAGGTCGGAGACAAGAGCTAAATCAAACCTTCGCGGTGCTCTGACGCTCTTTAATGTATAGTTTGTGATCCTCATGTTCTTTACTCCCGTGATAAAAGCTCAATTACCTGTCCCGGCTCAAGGAGTGAAAAGCTCCAGCCTCCCTTTCCGTCGGGTAACGAGAAGCCTATTTTCCCACCGCTGTTTTTCTTGTCATGAAGTGCCGCACCTACCGTTTCCGCAATCGGAAAAGGGAGCTCCGTCGGCAGACCGTAGCTTTTAAGCAGCTTAGAAAGCCTTTCCGAAAAGCCCTTTTCGCATATCCCGAGCGCCTCGGCAAGGCGAGATTCGGCAACCTCACCCGCGGCAACAGAGCTCCCGTGGGACAGCATATATCCGCTGAGAAGCTCGGAGGCGTGCCCGAGGGTATGACCGAAATTGAGCTTCCTTCGCTCACCGCGATCCTTCTCGTCGGAAATAATTGCGGCAAGCTTAAGCTCAATGCACCTTTCTATGACCTTCGCCGACGGGCGCGAGGGCGCATTTTTTTCAAGCTCCGAGAGAAGCTCCGCGTCGCAGATCGCGCCGTATTTGATGACCTCTGCCATTCCGTCTGTAAAGATCCCGTCGGGGAGAGCTTTTATTATATCCGTGTCACAGATAACGGCGTCCGGACGGTAGAAGCTGCCGACAAGGTTCTTTCCGCAGTCAAGGTCAACTCCGGTCTTTCCGCCGATCGAGGAATCGACCGCCGCCATCAGAGTCGTCGGAAGCTGAACAAGCCCCATGCCTCGCATATATACCGACGCCGCAAAGCCGGCAGTGTCGCCTACAACTCCTCCGCCGAGCGCGAACACCGCATCCGAGCGCGAAAAGCCTTCCTCGGCGAGTAACTTTATTATCTTTTCAGCCGTCGCGAGCGTCTTTGAGCCTTCCCCCGCGAGGAAGGAGAACGCCGTGACCTTAAAACCCGAATTTTTGAGAGAAGCGCAGAGCGTATCTCCGTATAAAGGGAAAACATTCGTGTCGCTTATCACAGCGGCACGGCAGGCATCGGGCAGAGCCTCCCTCGAGATCTCCCCGACACGTGAGAGCAGACCTTCGCCGAACTCGATCCGGCAAAAAGAGTTATGCCTTTTCAGACTCACAGCGACCTCCTGAACTCCTCGGCACGGCGGATCTTCTCCGCGAGAGCCGAAAACTCGCTGAAGTTAAGCTGCTGTGAGACGTCGCTCATAGCATGAGGCGGGTCCGGGTGGACCTCTATCAGCAGTCCGTCGCATCCCGCGGCAACCGCAGAAAGAGACATGGGCGCGACGAGCGATGCCCTTCCCGTTCCGTGTGAGGGATCGACGATCACGGGCAGGCAGGATAGCTCGTGCAGCATCGGAACCGCCGCAAGGTCGAGCGTATTACGCGTGAATTCATCGACACCTCGGACACCCCTCTCGCAAAGGATGACACGCATGTTTCCTTCATTCATAATATATTCGGCGGCAAGGAGCCACTCTGAGAGCGTGGCGCACAGACCTCTTTTCAGGATAACGGGCTTATTTTGCCTTCCCGCCTCGATAAGGAGCGGGAAGTTCTGCATATTTCTCGCGCCGATGTGGATCGCGTCAGCGTATTCGGAGACAGTCTCAATATCCCGCGGATCAAGGACCTCCGTACCGAAGGGCAGACCTACCGAATCGGCGGCGCGCCTCATCATCGAGAGTCCCTCAAGCCCAAGTCCGCGGAAGGAATACGGAGAAGTCCTCGGCTTAAATACTCCCCCGCGAAGGTAATTAGCCCCCGCCGCAGCGACGGCATTCGCCGTCGAGAGTATCTCTTCCTCCGATTCGACACTGCACGGCCCCGCCGCAAGCAAAAAGTCCCGTCCTACCTCGATATTTCCTATCCTTACGGGCAGAGTCCCGACGCCTTCGCGCCTGCCCGAATATTTCAGCTCTTCCATCTATCAAAACGCCTCCGGATAAACATACATAATTATGATACCACATCCTATGCTTTTTTGCAAGCCCCGGGAACAACCTATGTGAAGTTCTGCTTTCGCTTTTTTCGGTCGTTTGTGTTCGGATAAATGCAACTATACTTAAAAATGCTCCTGAATGCACATTGGGGAGGATTTTGTCCTCCCCAACGGTCAATTCAACCAAACCGGCAATGCGATCCGAAATACCTCGGAATATTTACCGGGTGACGGCTTCACCCTTCGATGAATGATATGCGAGTTTTTGCTGAAGTCACTGACTGTCAGCCTTTATTAAGATCGGAAAGGGTGATCCCGTCGAAATATTCGTTCGTGATCCTGTTGAATTCGCTCCACATACCTATGGTTTTGCAATCGGCGTATCTCTTGCACGGCTCGGCACCGCAGGAAAGGCAGGCAACCGGCGCAAGGTCGCCTTCCGTCAGACGAAGGACATCCCCCACACGACATTCCGAGGGCTTTACGCCGAGGCGGTAGCCTCCGCCCTTTCCGTGCACAGCCTCGACCAGCCCGTTTTTCACGAGTACGGGCATGATCTGCTCCATATATTTGACAGAGATCCCCTCTCTCTTTGCGATCTCCTTCATAGGTACGAAGGCATCGGGATCGCCGCTGCAAAGGTCAAGCAGTACGCGAAGGGCGTACCTGCCCCTTGTCGATACGATCATACAGTATCACCTCAGCCATTGCAGTGCGGGCAACAGGTCTCGCCGCACGAAAGCTCACACGGATCGTATGCTATGCCGTTTTTATCGTAGTAGTCCTTCACCGCCGACTTGATCGCCTCCTCGGCGAGGACCGAACAGTGCATCTTGTACGCGGGAAGCCCGTCGAGAGCCTCCGCTACCGCCTTATTCGAGAGCTTAAGCGCCTCCGAAACAGGCTTCCCCTTTATCATTTCGGTAGCCATCGAGCTTGACGCGATCGCCGAGCCGCAACCGAAGGTCTCGAACTTCACATCGGTGATTATACCGTTATCTATCTTGAGGTAGATCCTCATGATATCACCGCATTTCGCATTCCCGACCTCGCCGACGCCGTCGGCGTTCTCGATAACTCCCACGTTTCTCGGATTTTTGAAATGATCCATTACTTTTTCGCTGTAAAGTGCCATTTTATCCTTCCCCTTTCAAAGTACAAATTCCTTTTTTCCGACCAGCTTGTCTTGCCAGAGCGGAGACATTCCGCGAAGGTATTCTATCACGCGCGGTATCTCGCGAAGCATTACATCGACATCTTCATCGGTGTTTTCCTCACTGAGCGAGAGCCTGAGCGAGCCGTGAGCGACCTCGTGCGGTCTGCCTATCGCAAGCAGTACATGGCTCGGATCGAGCGAGCCGGAGGTGCACGCCGAACCCGACGACGCCTCGATCCCGACCTCGTCGAGAAGTAGCAGAAGGCTCTCGCCCTCTATCCCCTCAAAGCAGAAGCTCACGTTCCCCGGCAGACGGTTGACCGGATCGCCGTTGAGCGCCGAGTGCGGTATTTTCGAAAGTCCCACGATCAGCCGGTCGCGGAGAGCCGAGACCTTCGCGGCGTTCTTTTCAAGGTTATCGCAGGCGTCGGAGAGTGCCGCAGCCATTCCCGCGATCGCGGGAAGGTTTTCGGTGCCGGCACGCTTGCCTCTCTCCTGCGCTCCTCCCTCTATAAGGTTCGTCAGCGGGATCCCGCGGCGGCAATACAGCACGCCGATGCCCTTCGGCCCGTGAAATTTGTGTGCCGAGAGCGAAAGCATATCTATCTTCTCTTCTGCGACGTTTATCTTCAGATGCCCCGCCGCCTGCACCGCGTCGGTGTGAAATATCACCCCGCGCTCGCGGCAGACCCTTCCGATATCGGCTATCGGGAGCACCGATCCGATCTCGTTGTTCGCGTACATTATGCTGACAAGACAGGTGTCCTCCCTTATCGCCGCGGCAACCTGTTCCGCGCTTATATTTCCATGGGAATGAACGTCGAGAAGCTCGACCTCAAAGCCCTGCTTTTCGAGCTTTTCGAGCGTATGGATCACCGCGTGATGCTCAAAAGCCGTAGAGATTATGTGCTTTTTGCCCTTTTTCGCGCCGATCGCCGCCGCGGATAGAAGCGCCTGATTATCCGCCTCGCTTCCGCCCGATGTAAAGTATATCTCCTTCGGCGAAGCACCGATGCAGTCGGCGATTGTCTCGCGTGAGGCCTCAAGAGCGTCTTTTGCCCGCTGACCTGCCGAATGAAGGCTCGACGGGTTCGCGAAGTTATCAGCCATATAAGGCAACATCGCCTCTATCGCGCGGCGACTCATCTTTGTCGTCGCGGCGTTGTCGGCGTAGATCATTTTAACAGTTTCCATAGCATTTACCTACCTTTTCGGTAGGATTATACCACGTCCGGCCTGCCTTGTCAATAGCCAAATGATATTTTTTTGACAAAAATTTCAGAAGGAAACGCGCAAAGGGGCTTTTTCAGTCTGCGGGCGTGCGCGATTTATTGACAAACCGAGCGCGAAGTGGTATAATTACCGCCGATCTCTCATGTGGAGGAAGACCTGCATATGTCCTCGAAAACCCGAACCCAAAAAGGAAAAAAGGGCGCACTTGCGCTGCTTTACCGCCTTTCAAAGCCCATTGACCTCACCGAAGGAAAGCCTTGGCGCGTGATCCTTCGTTATTCAATGCCCATAGTTCTCTCTTACCTGCTTCAGCAGTTCTATGTCCTGACCGACGCCGTTATCTGCGGTCAGGTCCTTCCCGCAGAGCAGGTCGCCGGCGTCAGCGACACCTCGGCTCTGACCTTCTTCTTTTTGCAGTTCGCCTTCGGATGCACGGCGGGCTTCTCTGTCCTTACGGCAAAATGTGTCGGTGCCGGTGACAAGCAGGGGGTAAGGCGTTCCTTCGCGGCACAGATCTACCTGTCGCTCGCAATTTCGGTTCTTCTCACTGTTTTAGCGCTGGTCTTTTTGCCTCAGCTCCTCGGATTTCTGAATGTCACTCCGGCAAACAAGGAGGTCTACAACTCAGCCTACGCCTACTGCTTCGTGATATTCACGGGCATCGTAGCGCAGATGGGATACAACTTCATCTGCGGGATCCTTCGTGCGGTCGGGGATTCTGTCACGACGCTCGTATTCCTCATTTTCTCGACGACGCTTAACATAGGGCTTGATTTTCTCTTCCTCGTTCCCTTCTCGATGGGACCCGCAGGCGCGGCGAGAGCTACGGTCCTCGCACAGCTCATAAGCATGGCAGCCTGCTTTGTATACACGATGATCCGCTACCCCGACCTTCGTATACGGCGCGAGGACTGGAGCGTCGGCATAGGGGACCTTCTCGCACACCTTAAGCAGGGACTTCCGCTCGGGATACAGTTCTCGATCCTTGCCATAGGTCTTATCGTTATGCAGGGTGGCGTCGTCCGCTTTGACATCACGGAAAGCGGCGTAATGGTCGCCGGAACGCCCGCACAGAACGGGTACAACTCGGCTAACAAGATAGTGAACTTCCTCATGTCGTTTTACAGCGGGCTGGCGTCGGGGATACTCGGCTTCAATGCACAGAACTACGGCAGGCGAGACTTCCGCCGTATAAGGAAGGGCACCCTTCAGTCGCTCATAATAATGGTGATAATGTACGCCTTCTGCCTGTCGACGGGAATGCTCCTCTCAATAGGCGGCGCGTATCAGTATATCTTTCTCAGCGCCGACAAGGTCTCGGCAACCTCTATAATGTACGGGAATACATATCTGTACATCGATATAAGCCTTTATATTATCCTCGGGTTCCTTATAGTCATACGGAGCGCCGTGCAGGGAATAACTCGGGTCGGATATGTCTTTTTCGCCGGGATCGCCGAGCTTATCTCAAGGGTGCTGATCTGTGCCTTCCTGCCGCCTCTGATAAACGGAGGGCCGACTGACGCCTCGGCATCGCTCGCTTCCTTCGCGGCGGTCTGCTTCGGAGATCCGGGAGCGTGGCTCCTCGCCTCCGCCGTGCTGATGATCCCCGCCGTTAAGTATATCCTTAAGATGAAATATCCGGAAGCGGAAAAATGACTCGGGCATAAAAGGTCAGTTTAAATATTATTTCCGACGGTGTGAAACTTTCGCGAATGTACTTGAATAAAATACTTATATGTGATAAAATAGTATAAGGGGGTAATTTACGGATATGTTCAGAGAGATCACACCTTCGGAGGCATCGGACGCGATAGACCTGATCGGCAAGGACTGGATGCTGATCGGCACCGCCGACAAAAAACACGGCAACGCAAACGCCATGACGGCGAGCTGGGGGGCGCTCGGCTTCCTATGGAACAGACCGGTCTGCATCTGCTTTATCCGCCCGCAAAGGTATACCTTCGGGCTGGCAAAAGAGAACGAAAGGCTCAGCTTCTCGTTCTTCGGCGAAGAATACCGCAAGGCTCTCACCTTCTGCGGAAAGGAAAGCGGCAGAAATGGTGACAAGCTTGAAAAAGCGGGGCTGACCTACTCTATGGCATACGGAGTACCTGTTTTCGACTCGGCGCGGCTTACGGTCATAGGTCGTAAGCTCTACTCCGATGAAATAAAAAAGGCAAACTTCATCGATATGTCGATGTTAAAAAACTATCCCGCCGAGGATTTTCACACCTTCTATATCTGTGAGATAGAAAGGTGTTTTATCAAAAATCGTTAATATTTCAAAATAAAAAAGCCCTTTCAGGGGG
>CALYSG010000081.1 GCA_945485605.1 uncultured Clostridia bacterium | reverse complement strand
TCAGTTGGATAGAGCAACTGCCTTCTAAGCAGTAGGTCGGGGGTTCGAATCCCTCATGGCACGCCATCATACGGTGGAATTAGCTCAGTTGGTTAGAGCGCCAGGTTGTGGCCCTGGAGGCCGTGGGTTCGAGTCCCATATTTCACCCCATAAATAATCCCCGCGGAATATTCCGCGGGGATTTTGTTTTGAAAATGATGCCTTAAATAAGCCGTATGAATTACGGTCAAGGGTATAAGATCAAACAAAAAGAGACACGTTACGGGGCTTTCGCAGCCTTTGCTACGGCGTTGGCTACGGCGTATGCTACGCTTCGGTCGAGAGGGGAAGGGATTATGTTAGTTTCGCTGAGCTCTTTTTGAGGCACGAGGCTCGCAAGGGCGTGTGATGCCGCAACCTTCATCTTCTCGGTTATGCGGCGCGCACGGCTGTCGAGTGCGCCGCGGAATACGCCCGGAAAGGCGAGCAGGTTGTTTATCTGATTCGGGAAATCCGACCTTCCCGTACCGACGATGCGTGCGCCCGCTGCCTTAGCGATATCGGGCATTATTTCGGGTGTCGGATTTGCCATGGCGAATACTATGGCTCCGTCCGCCATAGACCTTACCATATCGGGGCTGACGATCCCGGGGGCGGAGACTCCGATAAACAGATCTGCTCCTGCCATCGCATCGGCAAGACAGCCTTTTTTCTTTTCTCGGTTGGTCAGTAAAGCCATTTCCGCCTGCGCGGGATTGAGGCTGCCGTCACCCTCGCATATTATGCCGCGGCTGTTGCACATTATGACTTTTCCGAGGTCGGCGCCAATAGCCGACAGATGCTTCGTTACCGCGATCCCGGCAGCTCCGGCTCCGCAGACCGTGATCTTTATATCCTCAAGGCGTTTGCCAACGACCTTCAGGGCATTTAGCAGAGCTGCCGCTACGACTATCGCCGTTCCGTGCTGATCGTCATGAAAGACGGGAATGTCGCACTCGTCTATAAGCCTTCTTTCGATCTCAAAGCATCTCGGCGCACTTATATCTTCAAGGTTTATTCCGCCGAAGCCTCCGGAAATCAGGCTTACCGTACGTACTATATCGTCGACATTCTTTGACCCGATGCAGATCGGGAAGGCATCGATCCCCGCAAATTCGCGGAAGAGAAGGCATTTGCCCTCCATGACCGGCATACCCGCCTCGGGACCGATGTCCCCGAGTCCGAGCACGGCGCTTCCGTCGGTCACGACGGCGACGAGATTATGCCTTCTTGTAAGGTCAAACGAAAGCTCTTTTCTGTCTCTTATCGCAAGGCACGCTTCGGCAACGCCCGGAGTGTAGGCGAGAGACAGGTCATGCGCGTCTTTTATCTCGATCTTCGGAGCGATCTCGATTTTGCCGCCCCATTCGTAGTGCTTTTTCAGCGATTCTTCCCGTATATCCATAGTGATCTCCTAAAAAAAGATATAAAAAAGGGACTGTAAAAAATTTTTTACAGTCCCTGATTTTATTATGTACTGCTCAGTCCTCGAAGGGGAAGTGATAGTTGAGGTTGAGCTCATCGCGGATGGCGATGAATTCCTTCTGAACGCTCTCGTTGATCGGAACGCCGTTCTTTCTCGCAAGGCGGATGTCGTATTCCTTCTCACCGGCGGTGTAGATGCGGTCGTGACCGGGAGCTTTCTTCGTCGCACGGACTTCGCGGAGAATGTCGCCCGCCTTCTTGCGGCAGACATCTTCACCCATGAAGTGATCGGTGTCGATCGCGATGAAGAAGTGACCGAGGCGGAAGGGAACCTTCTCGCCGTTCTCACCCTTGCCGGTAAGGGATTTACCGTAAGAACCGTCCTGAAGAACTGCCGAGAGAAGCTCTACGAACAGAGCAAATCCGTAGCCCTTGTAGCCTGCGAGATCTTCGCCGATACCGCCGAGCGGGCAGAGAGCAGCCTCTCCTCTTGCCATAGCCTTGAGGGCCTCTGCGCTCGAGCCGACGAAAGGAGTTCCGTCGGTGGTGATGAGAGTGCCTGCGGGAGCTTCGTGACCGATTCTCTGATAATACTCGAGCTTACCGTTCTGGATTATGGAGGTCGCGCAGTCAAAGTTGAAATCAAACGCTTCATCGGTAGGAACACCGAGGGTCAAGGGGTTGGTTCCGAACGCACCGGCGACGCCGAAGGTCGGAGCAACGGTCGGACGGGCGTTCGTACCGGTCATGCCGATGCAGCCTGCCTTGGTAGCCATGGAGGTGTAGTAGCCCGCTATGCCGTAGTGGCAGGAGTTGCGGACGACGACCATGCCCATACCGTATTCCTTTGCCTTCTTTATGGCGAGCTCCATCGACTTGTAGCCGATGACCTGACCCATACCGCTGTGACCGTCAACGACAGCCGTGGTGGGGGTCTCTTTGACTATTTCGTAGTTGGTAACGGGGCTCTGGATACCCGCCTTGATCCTGTCAAGGTAGACGGGCTTGAAACGGTTTACACCGTGGGACTCGATACCGCGCTTGTCGGATTCGAGAAGAACGTCCGCGCAGATCTCGGCGTCCTTGCGGGGAATTCCGTAGCCGACGAAAGAGTCAACAACGAAATTCGTTATTGTTGTCCAATCGACGATGTTAGTTTTTGCCATATTTTTTCCTCCGTGAAAGCTCAGCTTTCATTAAATTTTGTTTATGTTAATTATATCACAATCATCCTTTCTTTGCAACTGTATTTTGAAATGATCCTTTATTTTCGGCATGTACATATAAAGAAAGACGGTCGTGCAGGGTTTTGTTGGTTATTTTTTCAAAAACAGGCTCAGCTGAGTGCTTCCGGAAGGGAATTTTGCCTTTTTGGAAAAATTTCCGTTTTATATGGTTATCCACAAAAAATTAAATGAAAAATCGGTAAAAATGATAGTTTACAAAACGGCGGCGGTGTGATATAATCTTTTCACCGGATCGAGCCATGGGCCAATAGGCGCGATCCAAACATAAATCACAGCGGACACGGTTTTGCGGCGGAATATCAATCTTATGATATCACCTCGCCACGGGCAGTCACCGCTGTGCGTTTTTTTATATTGTAAATAATCATCTTCGGATGTGGAAAAAACCAAAGAAATGTGATATAATATAAAATCAGGTATATATACCTGCGCAAACACAAACCCTGAAAGGAACAAAAATGCCAGCATACATAGAAAAAGCCGAAATGATGACTCTGCCTGTGATAATCCTTCACGACACGGTCGCGTTTCCTTCGATAACTATGAATTTTGAACTCTCCGAGAGCGAGAACATTGCCGCGGTAGGTGCGGCGAACTCGGGAAACGGATGTGTTTTGTTAGTAACGGCGAAGCCCGAAAGGGCGGGGAACAACTACTCGCTTTGCACGGTCGGTACCGCCGCGAGGCTACGTCAGACGATAACCGAAAACGGCGGTAACCTTCGCGTGATAGCCGAGGGATTTTCGCGCGCGACGATACAGAGCAAAGAGCGCACCGGTGCCTACTTCACCGCCGAGGTGCTATGCAAGACCTATACACTTCCGGACAACGGCGGATTGCGCGGCGAGGCTTACGTGCGCGAGGCAAGGATCGCATTCGAGCATATTATGACCTATTTCCCGACCGTTTCCGGGGATGTCGTATCTGCGGCAAAGCAGATAGAGGATCCCGGACTGCTCGCCGATTTTATTGCATCCAATATTATGGTAAGGCTTGAAGACAAGCAGAAGATCCTTGAGACCTTTGAACCGCTTCGCCGTATAGAGACTCTTATCTACCTTCTCGGTAAGGAATCCGAGCTCCTTGAATGTGAGCTTACGATACATAAGAAGGTGCGAGACCGTCTTAATGAAAGTCAGAAGGAGAGGTATTTGCACGAACAGCTCAACGCGATCCGCGATGAGCTCGGCGAGGGTGACGAGGAGGACGAATATTATAAGAAGATAACCTCGGCACATCTCCCGAAGGAGGTCGAGGAAAAGCTGCTCCGCGAGAACGAGAGAATGGCAAGGTCGCAGTTCGGCTCTGCCGAGGCAAGTGTCATAAGAAATTACCTCGATATATGTCTTGAGCTTCCGTGGACTCGCCGTACCGCCGACAGGACTGATATCGCGGCGGCGAAGAAGATACTTGACGAGGATCACGACGGGCTTGAGAAGGTCAAGGAGAGGATACTTGAGTACCTTGCCGTAAGACAGCTCAATCCCGATCTGAAGAATCAGATAATCTGCCTTGTCGGACCTCCGGGAACCGGAAAGACCTCTGTCGCCAGATCGATCGCGAGAGCCATGAGGAGAAAATACGTCCGCGTCTCACTCGGAGGAGTGCGCGACGAGGCAGATATCAGAGGGCACAGGAAGACCTATGTCGGTTCGATGCCCGGACGGATCATTGCCGCCCTCGGGCAGGTGCAGACGAAAAATCCCCTTATGCTCCTTGACGAGATAGACAAGGTAGGCTCGGACGGGCGCGGAGACCCCGCCTCGGCACTGCTTGAAGTCCTTGACCCGGAGCAGAACAAATTCTTCCGCGACCATTTCATAGAGGTCCCGTTTGACCTCTCGGATTGTCTGTTCGTATGCACGGCGAACACGCTTGAAACGGTGCCGAGACCGCTTATCGACCGTATGGAGATCATCGAGCTGAAGAGCTATACGAGAAACGAAAAGCTCGGTATCGCGAGGCATCATCTGCTGCCGAAGCAGGTGAAGCGCCACGGTATGAACCTCAGAATGATGAAGGTGACCGACGAAGCGTTGATCGAGGTCATCGATTACTATACAGCCGAGTCGGGAGTGCGTAACCTTGAACGTGAGATCGCGGCGTTATGCCGAAAGGCGGCGATGCGGATAGTAGAAGAGGGCATCACTCGCGTAGTAATAGATAAGAAGGACATAGAGCGTTACCTCGGGGTGAGAAAGATAATACCCGAAAAGCTCTCTCTTGTCGACGAGGTCGGTGTAGTCAACGGGCTTGCTTATACCGAAGTCGGTGGGGATATGCTTAAGATCGAGGTAGCCGTGCTCGACGGTTCGGGCAAGCTCGAGCTGACCGGCTCGCTCGGAGACGTGATGAAGGAATCGGCGCAGGCGGCGGTGAGCTATATACGCTCTATCGCATCTGAGCTCGGTATCGCGGCGGATTTCTATAAAACTAAGGATATCCATATACACGTGCCGGAGGGCGCCGTTCCGAAGGACGGACCGTCGGCGGGAATTACGATAATGACCGCACTCGTCAGCGCACTTACGGGTCGCGCCGTGAAGCGGGATATTGCAATGACAGGCGAAATTACACTTCGCGGAAACGTCCTCGCGATCGGAGGATTG
This sequence comes from uncultured Clostridia bacterium, assembly GCA_945485605.1. Taxonomy (GTDB): domain Bacteria; phylum Bacillota; class Clostridia; order Oscillospirales; family CAG-272; genus RGIG3994. The sequence goes on along the minus strand of CALYSG010000081.1, from coordinate 2,723 downwards.
CGAGAAAAAACCATGGCGGCGTATAAAGCCGGTATAAAAAAGGTAATAATCCCGGCAGACAACGCTCCGAACCTTGAGGACGTCGATACGGAGGCTGCGAAGGCTCTGACCTTCATAACGGTGCGCCACGCCTCGGAAGTCCTTGATGCCGCACTTCTTCCCGATGTTGCCGCTGTGAGTGTCAAGGATCCATTAAAGCAGACCGGCAGTGATATTTCGGCAATTTTTGCCGATGGGAAGGAAAACACTGCAAGGGACAGCGCAGGAGTCTGAAGTCAGGGCTTAAGACTGAAAGGAATTTTTTAAAATGGCACAGGCTGAGCTTAAGATCAGCGCGGGAATGCCATCGCAGTTCCCGCGAGACATATTACCGCAGATCGCCTTTTCGGGCAGATCGAATGTCGGGAAATCCTCACTCATAAATACTCTGCTCGGCAGAAAGTCACTCGCCCGCGTCAGCTCCTCGCCGGGAAAGACGATAACCGTGAACTTTTACGTCGTTGACGGGAAGTATTACCTTGTCGACCTTCCGGGCTACGGATTTGCGAAGCGCTCCGAGGCGGATAAGCGCCGCTGGTCGGCTCTGACCGATGGGTATTTTACGGCGAATCCTGACATAGACCGTCTGCGAGCGGTAGTTCAGCTCGTGGATTCGAGGATAGGCGCGACAAAGGACGACATTATGATGATAGATTTTATGAACCGTTCGGGGATACCATATATCATCGTCGCAACGAAGACCGATAAGCTCAACAAGACCGAGAGGGAAAAGAACCTTGCCGCCCTTGCCGCGTCCGACGTGATAGCTCCCGGGACGGTGATAATACCTTTTTCGTCGCTGAAGGGCGAGGGGAAGGACGAACTTACGCGCGAGATAATGCGCAGGATCGCGAATAAGGTATGATTCTTTATCCTCACGTTGACGTAAACGAAAAAGGGCATCTGACGCTCGGCGGGGTTGACTGTCTGAGCCTTGCTTCGGAATACGGCACGCCGCTGTACCTTATTGATACCGATGCGGTAAGGGAAAACTGCCGTATATACAGAGAGGCGATGAGGAAATACTTCGGCGTAGATTCTTACCCGGCCTATGCCTCGAAGGCACTCTGCTTTTCGGGAATATATCCTGTAATAAAGGAAGAAGGTCTCGGTGCCGACTGTGTGTCGGGCGGCGAGATATACACAGCATTAATGGCGGGTTTTCCGGCGGAGAAGATATTCTTCCACGGGAGCAACAAGACTCGCCGCGAGATATGTGAGGCGCTGGATGCGCGTATCGGATGTTTCGTTGTCGATAATGAAGAGGAGCTTGAGCTTCTTAATGACCTTGCCCGTGAGAGGGGAGTCGTTCAGAATATACTTCTGCGGATCACACCCGGGATAGACCCTCATACGCATAAATACGTCTCGACGGGGCGCATAGATTCAAAGTTCGGGAGCGCGATACCGACGGGAGCCGCCGAATCGATAGTCGCCTCGGCACTGAAAAAGAATAATCTTAATCTTGAAGGCTTTCACAGTCACATAGGCTCGCAGATCTTCGACGCAGAGCCCTTCGTTAAGGAAGCTGAGGTGCTTGCGACCTTTATGGCTGATATGAATGAAAAGTATGGGTGCGGATGCACTGTGCTGGACCTCGGCGGAGGGATCGGCGTGCCTTATACCAAATACGACAGGAGAGTCGACCGCGCCGCTGTAATAAAAGAGATGGCGGAAGCACTTAAGGCTGTCTTTAGGGAGAGAGGTACGGAGCTCCCGAGGGTGATCCTTGAGCCGGGGCGATCGATCGTCGCCGACGCGGGCGTGACGCTTTACACGGTAGGCTCGGTGAAGCGGCTTCCGGGTATGCGCACATATGTTTCGGTCGACGGGGGAATGACCGACGATCCGAGATATGCGCTTTATTCCTCGCGCTATACTGCCGTGATAGCGGACCGCGCGTGCGAGGAGGCATCGGAGCTTGTGACTATTGCCGGCAGATGCTGTGAATCAGGCGACCTTCTCGGAGAAGAGCTTGAGCTTCAGATTCCGAAGGCGGGGGATATACTTGCATTCCTGACGACCGGTGCGTACAATTACTCGATGGCGTCTAACTATAACCGTGTACCGCGCCCTCCGATCGTTACGGTCGGGAAAGGGAAGGCTGATCTCGCAGTCATGCGCGAGAGCTATTGTGACCTTATTAAAAACGATATTTTATGAGCATGGAGAAAGAAAATGCTGATTGATCTGATACGTGCGCTGATGAGCGGAGGAACCGAGCGGGCAAAGGAGCTTCTGATAGTCTTCCTTATGTGGCTGCCTATAATAATGCTGTCTCTCTCGTTTCATGAGGCATCGCACGCATTTATTGCATATAAGCTCGGCGACCCTACGGCGAGAAACTTCGGGAGAGTTACGCTGAATCCCGTGAAGCACCTTGATCCGATAGGCTTTATCGCAATGCTTACGATAGGCTTCGGTTGGGCAAAGCCCTGCCCCGTAAATACGAGGAACTTCAGAAATCCGAGGAAGGGTTTTGCGCTGTCGTCGCTTGCCGGTCCCGTGTCGAATATGATACTTGCGCTCGGATTTGCCGTTCTTATGGCAATATTTTACCTTATATATCTTATCGTTGCCATCGTGAGGGGTCTTGAGGCGCCGCCTGTGTTTGTAGATTACATTCAAATATTCCTCTATTACGGGATATATCTGAATGTCTCCCTTGCAATATTCAACTTTCT
>CALYSG010000080.1 GCA_945485605.1 uncultured Clostridia bacterium | reverse complement strand
GCTACACATTGTTTCAACTTAGCTACACATTGTTTTCATTGACTTTAGGGACAGAGTGTGTTATAATTTAAACAAACTCGGAAAAGCAAAAAACGGACGAGTAACATCAATTTAAAATTATCAGGAGGTTTTATCATGGTCAACCGTTTTGTTCTGAATGCGATTTCATATCACGGCAAGGGTGCTATCAAGGAGATCCCCGGTCTTGTCGCGGCAAAGGGATTCAAGAAGGCATTTATCGCTTCCGATCCCGACCTTATTAAGTTCGGAGTCACAAGGAAGGTCACCGATCTTCTCGACGAGGCAGGCATGGCTTACGAGATATACTCCGATATAAAGCCCAATCCCACTATCGAAAATGTTCAGTCGGGAGTTGCCGCCTACAAGGCATCGGGCGCCGACTATATGATAGCTATCGGCGGAGGTTCCTCTATGGACACCGGAAAGGCGATAGGAATAATTGTAAACAACCCCGAATTTGCCGATGTGCGCAGCCTTGAGGGCGTCGCACCGACGAAGAACCGCACGGTCTTCACGATCGCCGTTCCCACGACCGCGGGTACCGCTGCAGAGGCAACGATTAACTACGTTATCACCGATGTCGAGCGCAAGCGTAAGTTCGTCTGCGTCGACACTAACGATATACCCGATATCGCAATTGTAGACCCCGATATGATGGCTACAATGCCGAAGGGACTCACCGCCGCGACGGGTATGGACGCTCTTACCCACGCGATAGAGGGCTACACCACGAGAGCAGCCTGGGAGCTTCCCGACTGCCTCAACCTTGAGGCTATCCGCCTGATAGCCAAGAACCTTCGCGCCGCTGTCCGCAACGAGGCAGAGGGCAGAGAAGGTATGGCTCTCGGACAGTTTGTGACGGGTATGGCTTTCTCGAATGTCGGTCTCGGTATCGCACACTCGGTCGCGCATACTCTCGGTGCCGTTTACGATACGCCGCACGGTGTTGCCTGTGCCATGATGCTTCCTATCGTTATGGAATACAATGCCGATGTTACCGGAGAGAAATTCAAGAATATTGCCGAGGCGATGGGTGTCGATACGACCGGTATGAGTGCAGAGGAGTACAGAAAAGCTGCCGTTGATGCCGTCCGTCAGCTCAGCGTTGACGTCGGTATCCCGACAAAGCTCCCCGCGATAAAGGAGGAGGATCTTGACTTCCTTGCCGAGTCGGCACACGCCGATGCCTGCGCCCCCGGAAACCCGAAGGACGCGTCGGTCGAGGATATCAAGGCTCTTATCCGCAAACTTATGTGAGGCTACGTTGAAAGCCCCGGGTTGTTTTAACAACCCGGGGCTTTTTGTATTGTTTTTGAAGATCTATTGCGCTCGGTCAGTCTTTTCACCGTTTTTGTCGGTGCTCTCCTTCTTTTGCCTGAGGTATTCGGCAAGGTCGGATGCTTTTATCTCTATCCCGTCCCTGAGGCGCACGCGTTCGGATTCGGGAAGGACATCGGTGCCGATCCCGGTATCCGCTATAAGCCTTCCGTCGTGCGTCAGAAGGCAGATCTTGCCGTCTCGCTCGCGAAGGACGACAGTCATATCGGGGGAATCGAGCTTTTCCATAACCATCTCCGCGGCGTCGTCTCTTATTCTTTTGCTTACCCGTTCGAATTCGCCCGAGCGCTTCAGCGACACGATCGAGAAGATGAGGATCGCCGCCGCCGCGGTACAGAATATGAAATACAGCCTTTTGCCCGTTCTGAACATAATAAAATCTCCTTTCGTAACGGTTTGCAGATTATCGGCATGGCATGCCGAAGGATTGGTTTTGCTTATATTTTCTCCCGTAGGCGGAATATTAACCGCCTGTGTGCAAATAATAGATTGTAAGATATTGCCTCGGCTCCTGCCGGGAGAAAACGGGAGGTTTTTTTCTTATGCAAAACGAAAGGGAAGCCTCGGGACGGCATAAGCACCGCTTTTTGCGGGGATTTTTGACTTTTTGTGCTGTCCTTGCTCTCTTGATACTTGCCTCCATTGCGGCGCTGATCCTATACTCCTCGTCGCACGGAATAAAAAGGGAATTCGATATGTCGCTGACCGAGGGCGTGCTTGGCGATTCGGTCACGAAGCTCTATTATTTTGACGGAAACGGAGATTCCGTCGAGCTTGACGGCGGGCGGTTGCGCGGTTCTAACATTAGGACGTTCGTGCCGTTTTCGGAGATACCCGAGGACCTTGTGAACGCCTTCGTGGCAATTGAGGACAAACGCTTTTACAGCCATCACGGGGTGGATTTTTACCGCACGGCACGCGCTGGGGTGAACTATATCATTCACTCTTCGTCGGGGTATGGCGCCTCGACTATCACTCAGCAGCTCGTTAAGAATCTCACGGGAAGGGACGAGGTCACGCCCGAGCGCAAGCTGCAGGAGATAATTTACGCGCTCGATCTTGAAACCAAGCTCGGCAAGGACGAGATACTTGAGCTTTATCTCAATATAATAAACCTTTCCGGCAACTGCTACGGGGTCGGCGCGGCGGCTGAGCGATATTTTTCAAAATCGGTGTCGGAGCTCGACCTTGCGGAATGTGCCTGCATTGCCGCGATAACGAAGAATCCCTCTTTTTACGACCCGATAAAGCACCCCGAGAACAACGCCGCACGGCGCGATGTGATACTTTCGGAGATGCTTGAGCAGGGTTATATCACTCGTGAGGAGTATGACGCGAGTTATGAAAAGGAGCTCAGACTATCTCCATCCGAAGACGGCAGAGGAGTCAATTCGTGGTATGTCGACATGGTGATAAACGACGTTATCGGCGATCTGACGGAGGAGCTCGGATATTCGAGGGAAGCGGCGAGTCGGCTCGTCTACGGCGGCGGTCTTAAAATTTACACGCTTGAAGATCCCGAAATTCAGAAATGTGTCGAGGAATACTACGCAGACGAGTCGAATTTTCCCGAAAACGACGGGGAGGGAAGAAGTGCCGTTATAGTCATTGACCCTTATACGGGTGCGATACTCGGGGTTGCGGGGAATATCGGAGATAAGACGGGAGATAGGGTTCAGAACTATGCGACCGATACGAAAAGACCTTCGGGCTCGACCGTTAAGCCTCTTTCGGTCTATGCACCGGGGCTTGAGGAGGGGGTGCTTACATGGGCGACGGTTTACGACGATGTGCCGGTCGAGTTCAAGGACAACGGCGACGGGAGCTACCGCACATGGCCGAACAACGCGACGATGACCTTCCGCGGTCTGACCAATGTCCGCTACGCTATCGAAAATTCGCTGAACACCGTAGCCGTGAGGGCGCTTTACGATCTCGGAGAGGAGAAGGCTTACAAATACCTTAAGGAGGGCTTCGGACTTGACAGCCTTCTGCCAAAGGACAGGGGAGCGGCGGCGCTCGCGCTCGGTCAGCAGAACTGCGGAGTGACTCTTCGCGAGATCACGGCGGCGTATTCGGTTTTCGCGAACGGGGGGATTTACAGCAGTCCGAGGTCCTATTCGCTCGTTATGACGTATGACGGAAAGGTGCTTCTCGGTAATGACCGAGAAAGCCGCCGCGTCATAAGCGAATCAAACGCCGCGGTGATGACAAAGCTGCTCGAAAGAGTCGTCGATGGATCTTCGGGATCGAAGATCAGCCTTCGAAAAAGCCTTGAGATCGCGGGCAAGACCGGGACGACTCAGAACAGCTGTGACAGATGGTTTATCGGATACACTCCCTATTATCTCTGCGGGGTGTGGTACGGAAACGAATATCCCTCGCCGCTGCCCAACAGCACGAGGACTGTATGCAGTGAGACCTTCAATGCCGTTATGACATCTCTTCACGCGGAGATACTTGCATCAGGAGAGGCAAAGAGCTTCACGGTTCCGGAAAACGTAAAACAAGCAACCTTCTGCCGCGATTCGGGGAAGATAATCACGGGGGCTTGTGCCTGCGACCCGCGCGGAGACAGAGAAGAGGTCGGATGGTTCGTAGACGGAACGCAACCGATGAGCTTTTGTGACAGGCATATCCTCGTTGAATACGATGTGAAGGCTGGCGGTGTTGCGACACCTTACTGCCCACGCGATAATGTGATACGTGTGGGGCTTTTGAGGGTAGATCGCGACTTCCCCGATCAGATCTTCATTACCGACGCGCAGTACGCGGCGTGTGTTCGCCTTTGTATCGAGCCTTCATATTCGGGACAGACAAGGGCTTATTTTGCCGATTCTCTGGCGGAAGGTCACTATTGCGGAATATCGGAGACGGGAAAACAGTATAACTGCGGCTGTCCGCTCCATTCAAACCTATCGTCAAGGATATTCGGACGACGTGACGGAATTCCCGAAGGTGAAGAAAGTGAGACGGACGACTGAAGGTTACAAAAAAATGCTTGACAGGAGGTAAAAAGGGTTGTATAATAAAAAGCAGTATGCAACGGAGGTATTTTTTATGAAAAAACTCAGAGTATTAACCTTGGCAATGGCTGTACTTCTTTTACTCCTGTCATTCACATCGTGTATGCACATGAACCGCGGCGACGGCTCGAAGACCGAGCAGGTGACTACCGACGAATATCCCAACCATATGGATATAAGACTTATCGTGACATCGGGCGTCAGTATGGATACCCAGACAAAGCTCGATGAAGGTGAAGACGAGCCTATAATCGGTGCCGCTCCGCTTACCATCGGCTATAATGACGGAGAAGTCGTTACGCCTATCCTCGCGCTTCAGCGTCTCGCGGATCTTCGCGGTGCCACAGTCAATATAGTAAGCGATACGGTCGATTCGATAACCTACGACGGCGTGACCTATGTCACCGGAAGAGTTCTCAGTCAGCGCTTCGGCGAGAACAAGGATAAGCAGCAGGTACAGTATTACGACATCTTCTACTGGAAGTGGTCGCTCAACGGTGAGCCGCTTGAATCCGCCGCTGACGTTCAGCTTAAGGAAGGCGACTATCTGACCCTTATGCTCTTCTACGATAACACCTATACCGACGAGCCTTTCATTCTGCCTGAGGAGACCGAAGCCTGAGTCTTGTCAAATATAAAAAAGACCGCCTTGGCGGTCTTTTTTATATGTTATCTCTTTACTTTTAGGGACTTTTGTTATATAATAGTAGCATTGTCACTTAAAATGGAGGGGACTACCCTATGGATAAAGATGAAAGCCTTATTGAAACCGCGATATCTTCGGAAAGTATCTATAACGGTAAGATCATAAAGGTATTCCGTGACACGGTAAGACTGCCCGACGGAAAAGAGTCTCTGCGCGAGGTAGTGAGGCATCCCGGTGCCGTATGCGTCGTGCCCGTGACGGATAGCGGCGAAATACTCTGTGTGAGACAATTCAGGTATCCCTTTTCGAGGGTCACGACAGAGATACCCGCCGGAAAGCTCGACCATATAGGCGAAGATCACGCCGCCGCGGCGCGGAGAGAGCTGCTTGAGGAGACCGGAGCATCCTGCTCGGAGCTTAGATTTATCGGCGAGCTTTACACCTCTCCCGCGATCCTTGACGAGGTGATATATATGTATCTTGCTACGGGGCTGCGCTTCGGAGAGACTCACTTTGATGATGACGAATTCATAGAACCGATAAGTGTACCCTTCGGTAAAATGAAGGAAATGATACTTTCGGGAGAGATAAAGGACGCGAAGACACAGGCGGCGGTGCTCAAGGCGGCGCTTCTGCTCGGGTATTGAGGAGGAATCACGTTATGAAGCTGAATTATAAGAGAGTATTGCTCGTGGGGCTTGCTTTCTTTATCATACAGCTCTTCTGGCAGACATACGATACTATAATACCGAAGATACTTAACGACAAATTCGGTATGTCACAGCTTCTGTCGGGTATAATAATGTCACTTGACAACCTGCTGGCGCTCTTTATGCTGCCGCTTTTCGGTACGATATCTGACCGCACGAATACGAAATGGGGAAGGAGAAAGCCCTTCATCATCGTCGGAACTGTCGTGGCGTGCGCGCTTTTTGTGACCCTTACCGTTTCGGACAACCTTCAGATGAAGCATATAAACGAATCTGTCAACGGTAGGTTTGACGCTGTGCTCTCGGGTGAGGACAGTGAAGAACGGCGCGATGTCCTCGGCATACTTTACGATGAGAACTGCGCAAGGGTACAGCAGGCATTTGAACCGCAGATACCGGGCGTGAAGTCTCAGATACAGGTCACGCGCGAGCTGTTTGTACTTTCCGGCAATATTGCACCCGATTCAGAGCGCGTAGCCGAGTTCCGTAACATTCTCGGCGATGCCGAAAATGAGCTGAAGGCATATATAAACAGACTTCAGGAATTTTACTCTGATCTGACAGTCGAAGCAAGGCAGGATTACGCATGGCGTCAGACGGTGGCGAGCCCCTTTCCTATGATACTTTTTGTAGGGATACTTTTCGTGCTTTTGCTTGCAATGAGCACTTTCCGATCGCCGGCGGTCGCACTTATGCCCGATATTACTCCGAAGCCCTTGCGTTCAAAGGGGAATGCGGTCGTAAATATGCTCAGCGCAGTTGCGATCGCGCTCGTGATAATTCTCGGAATGGTTTTCGGTACCGGAAAGGCAGAAAACGCTCTGATGAACTATCTCCCGTTCTTTGCGACGATCGCCGGAATAATGCTTGTTGCACTTGCCGTATTTACCTTTACCGTTAAAGAAAAGGCGTGGGCTGAGGAAGCGGACAGGATCAATGCAGAATACAACATAAGCAACGCGGAAGAGGAGGCACTCGCAAAACAGCACAAAAGACATCTCACGAAGGGCGAGCTTCGCTCACTGATTTTCCTTCTTCTTTCGGTTGCCTTCTGGTTTATAGGCTATAACTCCGTGCAGTCGAAGTATTCTATCTACGCCGGAGATGTGCTCGGGCTCGATTACAACACGGCGATACTGTTCGGCGGAGCTTTGACGATGCTTTCCTTCGTCCCGCTCGCGGTGCTCTCTACGAAGGTAGGCAGAAAGAAGACCATACTTATCGGCATAGGTATGCTGTTTTCTTCTTTCCTTATCGGTTGCTTCCTTCGCAATACAAGTCCCGCGTGGCTTATAAACATAGTATTCGGACTTTCCGGAATAGGCTGGACGGCTATCAGCATAAACAGCTTTCCGATGGTCGTCGAGCTTGCGACAGGGAGCGACGTCGGACGCTATACCGGCTTCTATTATTCGGCAAGTATGGCGGCGCAGATCGTGGCGCCCGTGCTCGGCGGAGTCTTTATGGACATAAGAAAGGAGTTCCTCTTCCCGTTCGCGACTGTGTTCGTTGTGCTTTCATTTATCACCATGATCTTTGTGAAGCACGGCGATTCGAAGCCTTTGCCGAAGAAGGGTATCCTTGATAATCTGGGGGATGGCGATTGATGCAGACATTTTATACATTTATAAATGCGGGGCTGATCCTTCTCGTCATACATCTGCTTATGACAGCTCCGAGATTTCCGAGAAGGAGATACAGCCTTCCGAAAAAGGGATTTGCGCACCGTGGGCTTTGGTCGGAGAAAGAAGGCATACCCGAAAACTCAATGAGTGCCTTCAGAAATGCGATAGCACACGGCTTCGGAATAGAGACTGATGTTCGGCTTTCGGCTGACGGAGTTCCCGTAATAATGCACGACAGCTCACTTTTGCGTATTTGCGGAGTGGACAAGAGTGTCTCGGAGCTGACTTACAGCGAGCTTTGTGAGCTGAGACTCGGCGGTACCGACGAGAGGATACCGACCTTTGCCGAGCTGCTCGATGCCGTAGCGGGGAAGGTCATGCTGCTTATAGAGCTAAAGGGCGAGAACTTTGATACACTTCTCTGCGATACGATAGCACCGATGCTTGACGCTTATGAAGGGGAATACGTGATAGAATCTTTCAATCCTGTTCTGCTTCACAGAATGAAGAAGCTAAGACCGAAGATAATACGCGGTCAGCTTATGACGAATTTCATAAAACTTAATGATACCAATGCAAGAGTCAGAGCCTACCTTCTCACTTCGTTGAGAACAAACATTCTTGCACGCCCGGATTTCATAGCTTATGATATGACATTCCCGAGGCTTATTGCCCTGAAGATAACGACCGGGCTGTTCCGCGCGAGACGCTGCGTATGGACGGTGAGGAGCGAGGAT
>CALYSG010000079.1 GCA_945485605.1 uncultured Clostridia bacterium | reverse complement strand
TTTTCCTCCAATAAAATATTTTTATATAAAAATTATATAAATCCGGATAGGTTAGCCGGGGAATCTGAATTTCCCGAGCTTCTGTTTGCCTTTTTTGCCTGAAAACTGCTTCATGAGGACCTTTATCTGATCAAACTGTCTGAGAAGCTTGTTGACTTCTTCGACCGAGGTTCCGCTGCCGTTTGCTATACGGCGTTTGCGCGAACCGTTGATGATGTCGGGCTTTGCGCGTTCCCGAGGTGTCATAGAGAGGATTATCGCCTCTGTCCTTGCGAGCATCCTTTCGTCGATCTTCGCGTCCTTGAGGCTTCCGGGCTTGATCCCCGGCATCATAGCCATAAGCTGGTCGACGCTTCCCATTTTCTTCAGCTGCTTGAACTGTTCGAGATAGTCATCAAGTGTGAAGGCAGACTGTCTGAGCTTTTGCTCAAGCTCGGCTGCCTGCTTTGCGTCAAAGGCTTGCTCGGCCTTTTCGATAAGCGATAGGACGTCCCCCATTCCGAGGATACGGCTCGCCATACGGTCGGGGTAGAAGGGTTCGATGTTGTCGAGCTTTTCCCCCGTGCCGATGAATTTGATAGGTTTCTGTGTTATATACTTGACAGACAGCGCCGCACCGCCGCGGGTGTCTCCGTCGAGCTTTGTGAGTACGACTCCCGTGATGTCGAGAAGGTCGTTGAAGGTTTTTGCGACATTTACGGCATCCTGACCGATCATTGCGTCGACGGTGAGAAGGATTTCCGTAGGCTTCACCTTTTCCTTTATCGACTGAAGCTCAGCCATAAGCTCCTCGTCGATGTGAAGGCGACCGGCGGTATCGATGAATACCATATCATATCCGCGTGATTCGGCGTATTTAACGCTTTCTTCGGCAATTTTTACCGGTGATATCTTGTCTCCCATCTGGAAGACGGGGATACCGAGCTGTCCGCCGACGACCTCAAGCTGTCTGATCGCGGCGGGACGGTAGATATCGCAGGCAACGAGAAGGGGATTCTTACCCTGTTTTTTATACATACCGGCGAGCTTACCGGCGTGTGTTGTTTTACCCGCGCCCTGAAGTCCGACCATCATAATGACCGTGGGGGGCTTTGATGCTATGGTCAGCTTGCTCTGCGAGCCTCCCATGATGTTTATAAGCTCCTCGTTGACGATCTTTACGACCTGTTGTGCCGGCATCAAGGATTCGAGCACTTCGGCGCCGACCGCACGTTCGGAGACTGTGTTCACGAATTCCTTGACGACCTTGAAGTTCACGTCGGCTTCAAGCAGTGCGAGCTTTATCTCGCGCATGCCCGCTTTTACGTCGGATTCGGTCAGTTTACCCTTGTTGCGGAATTTTCTGAACGCGTTATTCAGTTTTTCGGTAAGTCCTTCAAACATATCGTTCTCCCGGGCGCCGGATAACGGCGTAAATTGTTTTTATTTCTTAAGCTCTCCCGTAAGTCCGAGAACTGCAAGTCTGACCTCGTCGGGCAATTCGTATTTCCCGATGATGTTCTCAACCTTTTCTGCAGAATTCCGGAGCTGAAGAAATCGTGATGCGAGCTTCAGTGTCTCTTCAAGTCCGGACAGCTCGGCTTCGGATTTTTTTATCAGTTCACGTACACCCTGACGCGATATCCCGATCTCATCGGCGATCTCGGAAAGCGAGAGATCCTCGTTATAGTACATATTCATTACGGTACGTTTGCGTTCGGTGAGCATCTGACCGTAGAAGTCGAGCAGAAAGCTCATTCCGAGATTTTTTTCAAACATATATCACCTGTAAAGCAAAATACTTTACAGATTATATCACAGTCAATCACCTTTGTCAAGTATTTGAAAGAAAAAAAGCTCCGGAATTTTTCCGGAGCTTTAAGCTTATTTTCCTTCCTCTTCATCGGGTGTTTCGCGATTTACTACCGCGGTGAGCTGAGTCACGCGAAGGGCGTTCATTTCCGATACGGTAACGGTAAGCTCGCAATAGTTGAATGAGTCCCCGGTTTTCGGCTCGGCATTGAGCATTTCGGTAGCCCAACCGCCGACGGTTGTGCAGTCACTCTCGAAATCCTTCGGCGAGACATCAACGGCATCGAAAAAGTCGTATATGTTCATATCACCGTTTACCGTGTAAACGCCGTCAGCGCTTTCGCTGATCTCCTCTACGATGATATCCGATTCGTCCCAGATATCGCCGACGAGCTCTTCAAGTATATCCTCAAGAGAGACGATACCCATCGTGCCGCCGAACTCATCGGTAACTATGGCGATATGAGTATGCTTTTCGCGCATCAGTTTGAGTGCCGCAGGGAGCTTCATGGTTTTATGAAGGTATACAGGCTTCAGAAGTACGGCACGGAGGTCGAATTCTCCCTCATGATCGACCGCCTCACGGTAGAACCGGTTGAGCGAGAGAATGCCTATTATGTTGTCTGCGCTGTCGTCGTAGACCGGAAGCCTTGAGTAGCGCGACGAAGAGATAATTGCGACGTTCTTTCTGAAACTGTCGTTTATATCGAGTGCCGTCAGCATCGTGCGAGGAGTCATAACTTCTTCGACGGAGGTTTCGGGGAATTCAAGTGTTGAATGAAGGAGTTCGCTCTTGTCTTCGTTTATGACGCCTTCCTCCTCTACCGTTTCGATGATAGAGACGAGCTCTTCCTCCGATACCGTCGGCTCATCGTCTGATTTGTCCTTACCCCAAATTTTTCTCAGAAGGTTTACGAGCAACATAACGAGCTTAACTATCGGTAAGAGAATGATCCAAACTATACGGATGGGGTATGCGACCTTGTAAACAAGGAAATCCGCGTGCTGTTTTGCAATGATCTTCGGTGTGATCTCTCCGAAAATGAGTATCAGGATAGTGATCAGCGCAGTTGAGAGAACAGTAATAAGTGTGCTTTTTACCCCTTCATCGATGCTGATCCCGGCAAGCAGATTTGTGAAGATAAGTGTCGCGGCTGTTGACGCGGCAATATTTGCAAGGTTGTTTCCTATCAGTATTGCCGAAAGCGCTTCGGTGAACCGTTCGTGTGTCTTGTAGGCAAGCATCGCGGTACGGTTTCCTTCATCGGCACGTTTTTTTAATCTTATCTTGTTTGAGGCGTTGAACGATATCTCCGTGCCCGAAAAGAAAGCAGAGAAGACGATCATGAGGATAATTACCGTAACATAGACCGCAATTTTGAAACCGATAGCCGAATCGCCGGTCGGTGAGGGCTCGGATGCGAGCGAAAGAAGCTGTCCGAATATCATTTGAAGTTCTCCTCCTTTCCGGAGCTCATATGAGCCTCGTTGGAGAGAAGACGGAATACTACCTTGTCGAGCCTTCCCGATTCTTTGTCGATTACGTTATCCTCAAGGCTTTCGACCGAGACCTCGAGGCTGTGGTATAGGAATGTTTCATCCTCTTTTGGGAAATGACCGAAGCCCGCCATTACCCAATCGTAAATCTTTGTCTGTGCGAGCCCACGGTCGGGGAGCCTCAGCTTCATGCGGCGAAACGCGTCTCCGAGGGTCAGCTCGGTGCTCACGAGAAACCGGTTGCCGCCGAGCTTGATGAAGTTTTTGTCGACGATGTCGTCCTCATCCCATATCTCACCGACGATCTCTTCAAGGAAATCTTCAACCGTCGCGAGACCGACAACGTGCCCCGGTTCGCCTACAACTGCAAGGTAGTGCCCGTTTTTGCTCATGTCCGAGAATATATCCTCGATCTTAGCGTCGGGCTTTGCAAAATAGGGCTTTTTCATAACGCTGCGTATTCGTACGCTTCGGTTTTTCATATATGCTTTAAGAAAATCCCTGATATTGAGCACACCGACGATTTTTTCGGGTGAACCGTCACATACGGGAATTCTTGAATGGTTGGAGCCTTTGACTATCGCAAGTATTCTGTCATTAGGCATTGAGACGTCGACCGTGACCATATCGTCCCTGACCGTCATTACGTCCGAAACGAAGGTATCGGAAAGATTGAGAGCCGAACGAAACATATCGCTTTGCTTTTCATCCATGACACCCTCTTCCTCGGCGGTATCGATGATATCGTAGAGGTCGTCTTCGGTAATAGAAGGTTCTTCTTTGCCCGAAAAGAGCTTTGACACAAACTTTGTGATAGCCGTGAACATAAAGACGAGAGGAAAGAATACCTTCATCAGTATCCGCAGAGAAAGTGCGTATTTGAGGGCAAGCGTTTCGCTTCTGTCGTTTGCGTGGCTTTTCGGTATCATCTCGGCAAAGAGGAAGACAAGGAAGGTAGCGATCACCGTTCCGTAAAGGAACGATGCGGTATCTTCGGATATGTTGCCGAGCGTGCCCTGTTTCCATAGCTCAAGTACGAGAGTGGTGGCAACGGCACCCGCTCCTATGTGCGTGATGTTGTTGCCGATAAGCAGAGTAGTGAGTGCCTGATTGAAGTGATCGGATATGTAGAGAACCGTTTTTGCTCTTTTATCTCCGTTCTCCGACATTGCCCGTATCTTTATCAGATTGACCGCAGTAAATGCGGTTTCGGCACCTCCGAAATACGCACCGAAGATAATGAGGATCACGAAAGCGATAACAAGAGCCAAAATAGTTGGGGTCAGCATCGACCGTCACTGTCCATTAAGAAACCATCTCCTGACAAAGTGTATTAATTCTTATTATATATCATTGAGATGCCCGTGTCAATAGAAATGTGAATTTTTACTAACCCCTTCATGTGAATTTCTGTTAACCCCTTCACAAATAACGGTAAGTGTGATATAATTGATCCGTTTGGGAATAATGCGAAGGAGGGATATAGTGAGCAAATACGAAATTCTCGATAAAATAGGATCCCCTTCGGACCTTCGCGAACTAAGCGATGAAGAGCTTGATACGCTTGCCTCCGAGATAAGGAGATTCCTTGTTGATAATGTCAGCCGAACGGGCGGACACCTTGCCTCGAACCTTGGGGTAGTGGAACTTACACTTGCTCTGCACCGTGCGATGGACACTCCGCGTGACAGGATAATATTTGATGTCGGGCACCAGAGCTATGTACATAAGCTCGTTACGGGCAGGCGCGAAAAGTTTGACACTCTTCGTAAGGGCGGTGGACTGTCGGGTTTCACGAAACGCGATGAGAGCGAGTACGATTGTTTCGGAGCCGGTCACAGCTCAACATCTCTTTCTGCGGCGCTCGGATTTGCCGAGGCTGACAGGATTAAAGGTTCGGACGTATATACTGTAGCCGTTATCGGAGACGGTGCTTTCACCGGCGGAATGATACACGAGGCACTGAACAACTGTGAAAATGATCTTCACCTTATAATAGTAATAAATGAAAATGAGATGTCGATCTCAAAAAATATCGGAAGGTTTGCAAGCAACCTTACGAAAATAC
Source organism: uncultured Clostridia bacterium (assembly GCA_945485605.1). Lineage (GTDB taxonomy): Bacteria > Bacillota > Clostridia > Oscillospirales > CAG-272 > RGIG3994. The sequence goes on along the minus strand of CALYSG010000079.1, from coordinate 2,799 downwards.
GTGCGGGAAGAAGATACCTACGGACGAAGAAAGTTACGAGAAACGTCATAAGAAGGATCCCTCTCATAGGGAATTGGCTTTTCCGCCGAATGCGCAACACGAAGAAGGTATTTAAGAATCTTATTTACGGCAGTAACTATTTTGAGGATCTCGGACTTTATTATCTCGGTCCGGTCGACGGTCACGACCGAGCGGCAATAGAAAGACTGCTTACAGAGGCAAAGAGTACGGGACAGAGCGCAGTTATACACGTAAAGACAAAGAAGGGCAAGGGCTTTGCACCGGCAGAACGTGATCCGGGGCGTTACCATGGGGTGGCACCCGGAAACGGGAAAGGTATCGTACATGACTTTTCGCGTGCTATGGGTGAATACCTTTGCAAAAAAGCCGAGGATGATAACAGCATATGTGCCATTACCGCCGCGATGGCAGACGGAACGGGGCTGTCGGGTTTTGCAGAACGCTTCCCGGATAGATTTTTTGATGTCGGAATAGCCGAAGAGCACGCGCTGACCTTCGCATCCGGGCTTGCTGCCGCGGGAATGAAGCCGGTCGCTGCCATCTATTCGACGTTCCTTCAGCGCGGATATGATAATATTATTCACGATATGGCACTTCAGAACCTTCCGGTTACGATTTGCGTGGACAGAGCGGGAATAAATGCCTCTGACGGCGCGACACATCACGGAATATTCGATGTTGCTTTCCTGTCGGAGATCCCGGGAATGAATATTTATACACCGCTTACTTACGGAAGTCTTCGAGCCTGTCTTGACGATGCGCTCTCTTCGGGAAAGCCGTGTGCGGTAAGATATCCTCATGCAGGCGAATACGGAGAGGTTGTAAGGCGCTTTTACTCCGACGGGGACTTTTCCGTAAGGCTTGCACGGGCTGATTTTGACGATGCTCCCGAAGCTGTTATCATCACCGACGGGCGGATAGTTACGGAGGCGCTTAAAGCAGAGGCTCTTCTTTTGAGCGCCGGGATATCCTGCGGCACTGTCCTGCTTGAAAAGCTGAAACCCTACGGTGATACGGCGGAGGCTGTCGGAGAGCTTCTCGGTGCGAATACGGAATATCTGCTGTTTTATGAGGAAGAGATCCGGAACGGCGGCATGGGAATGATATTGTCTGACGAAATGTGTCGGAGAGGGATGCTTGAAGGCAGGAGCTTTTCCGTCCTTGCGCTTGACGATAATTTCGCCGTGCGTAAATCCGACATACCGGTCTACGAAGCGGCGGGACTTGACGCAAGGAGCGCGGCGGATATTATCTTGGAAATGAAAAAAAGAGGCTGAAACAAAATAAAAGCAACTCCCGGCAATGCCTTGAGACAAAGTCGGAAGTTGCTTTTTTTATGGTTAAGGAATATCCTCGAAAACCTGCTCGGGCGGATAGTCGAGAGCCTCGGGATGTTCTACGAGCCTTTTCATAAGCTTGAAAGCCGAGGCGTAGTAATATCCGTCGCAGATACGTTCGTCGGTGACAGCCTTGAAATCAAGGTACTTTCGGCGGTCGGGGTTGCCGTTCGCGTCAAGCACCGTGACGGTTCGCTTCATTCCGTACGAGAGGAATACAGGAAGGTTCCCGAAGTTATAGATATGATGATAGATAGGCTTAATTCCGAGCGAACCCATACTTGTGATTATCATTGAGCCGTGGAAAGGCGAGAGATCGAGAAGCGAGAGAGGCAGCTTGCCGTGATAGTCAAGGATGTTGAGAAGCCATACGAAGAAGCGAAGAGCAAATCGCGGTGCCTTCTGAAGCACACCGGTAAGTGAATCAAAGCCGGTGTCGCCGTTGTCGCCGATACTCTTTTCGACGACTTTATTGAATTTTTCGTAAATGTCGTCGATCGTGTCGGTGGGCTCAAAGAAGACCTTGATGCAGGTATCCGGAGATTCAATCGACATGGTTTTTTTAACGGTCATGGTGACATCTATCGAATGGCGCGAATATATCTCGCGTCCGCTGACAAAGCGGTTGATGCCGGGACGCTGTGATACGACGCGGACGTATGACGCAAGGAGGATATGAAGGATGCTGAAATTTTTCATTCCCGCCTTGATCTTCTCACGGCAGAATTTTTCGGTGTCGGTGATATCGAAGCTGTCGGCATAGGTGTTCAGAGCGTCGCAACGCTGAGGCATAATGTACGGCATTGCACGCAGCATACCGGTGACGGTCTTTATTCGTCTGCCCTCCTTGCGGTCGCCGATACGGTATTTGTGCTGACTGCGCTTTTCCTTGAGCTTGGCCTTTCTGATCTCAAATTCGGCTTTTTCGGAGGCTTTCTGAATTTTTATTCGTAACTTTTTGTCGGTCTTTTCCTGCTTTATTTTTTCCTTGAGGAGAGCGAGTGAGGGCGCGTCGACCGGGACTTCTATTTCCGTATCATGCGGGACTTTCAGTTTTCTGTATTTTCCGTTGACGCAAATATATTTGATATCGTAGTTTTTCTTGTGTTTTTTCTGCTTTCGTTTGTCCATATACTGTGATATGTCACGGTGGGCATAATCCGAGCGTGTATATTTATCAGAATCGATATAGGTTTTTTTTGCCATTATCATACCGCCTTTCGCAAAAAAATTCAAATACGATAATTTATTATACACTTTCAGCGTGGTAAAATCAAGCCCCAAAATATAATTTTTCGGAATATTGCTCTCAAGGCGATAGTGTGGTATAATAATATAGAAATCGCAGAAACGGAGAAATTTATGAAACACGTTGACATATACACCGACGGTGCCTGCCGCGGAAATCCCGGCTCGGGAGGCTGGGGAGCGATCCTTGTTT
>CALYSG010000078.1 GCA_945485605.1 uncultured Clostridia bacterium | reverse complement strand
TCGATTCGATTTCCGGACCGTCGAGGACGCCGGTCCCTACAATGCGTGAAAGGATTCATTTTCGTTCCTTCGTACATATCGTCAGAAAAACGGCTTGATCTCGATTATAGTCTGCCCCCGCCCTACGATCACTATGCCAAGGAAAAAGCGTCGAAGACTTTTTGCAGACATTGTTTCTGTTTGCAAGACGAAATTTTCAGTCTCATAACCTTTTGTAATCCTGCAAAATTTTGAACACCGATAAATATATTAACCCTTGAATTTATGTATGACTTGTGTTATAATTATTTATCTTCCATTTATCTTCGGCGCGTTTATCCGCCGACCTTACGAAAGGATTAAAACGATGAACAGAAAAATTTCAGGGTCGATCTGTACGATGCTCTGTATCGTTATGCTGCTCGGAGCGATTCAGGCAGTTACGCTCGGCGTGTCGGCTGCCGAAGGCCTTGCGGCTGAAGAGCCTGTCGGCTATTACGGCAGAGAAGCTATCTCAAAGCTTCCGAATTCAGATGCACTCCTCTTCGCTTACGATACTTTGGTTGAAGGCATCGAAAACAGCAAAGAGACTATCTCTATCAAAGACAGCTCGAAAAAAATAACGACATCAGAGCTTTCCGTCGTCATGGATGCCTATCGGCGTGACCACGTTGAGCATTTCTGGTACGGAACGAGTTATTCATACAGCTACAATCCCGAAACGAGCGTTGTTGCGTCGATATCTCCCACCTATACTATGTCAGGAGCCGCTCTGACCGAGGCAAAGCGCGATTTCGAGCTGAACACCGCAATTCTCCTTGAGGGGATCGACGCCTCCATGAGCGAGTATGAACGCGAAAAACTGATACACGACCGCCTTGCGGCGCGCGTCAGGTACGATGCAAGCGCCGGTCACGCTCACGATCCCTACGGGGCGATCGTCGAGGGGCTTGCGGTCTGCGAGGGCTATGCCGAGGCGTTGCAGCATCTTCTTATGAAAGCGGGTATTCAGTCCTTTATCGTGACCGGATCGAGCATAAATCCTTCGACAGGATCGCCCGAGGGACACGCATGGAACCTCGTTCGCATCGACGGCAGGTATTATCACGTCGATCTTACGTGGGACGATCAGGAAAGCTATACCTTCTACGCTTACTTTAATAAGACTACCGCAGAGATAAAAGAAGATCACGCGATCGATCCGACCGTCTATGCTCTGCCCGAATGTACCGATAAAGCCGCCGATTATTTCACCGTGAACGGCGGGATCATGGACGCTTATAATTCCGATGCGGTGGCGGAGCGTCTTAAGCAGGGCTACGGCATGGCGAGAGTTTACGTTACCGGAAAAAAAGATGACTTCCTCAATGCGTTTCGGGCTGACATAAGCAATCTTATGGTCAAGCTCGGTCTGACTTCGGGATGTCGCTACGGGTATTCCGGGGTCGGAAGAGAGCTTATTCTCTCTGTCTACTCCACAAATCATACTCACGTATGGGATGAAAAATTTGCAACGAGCGAAACGCATCATTGGCATGAGTGCCTTGCCGCCGGGTGCGAACTGACCTCTGACGAGGGAAAGGGAGACTACGCGACTCACACCCCCGGAGAATGGATAATCGACGAAGCGGCGAGCTTCGGAAAGGCCGGGAAGCGGCACAGAGAGTGCTCTGTCTGCCGCAAAGTGACCGAAAGCGAAATAATTGCGGCGAAGGACTTTAGCAATATCACTCTCAAGCACAACTGCTCGTTCGGCAATGACCTTTCGATGCTTTATGCGATCCTCAAGTCCGATCTCGATGGCTGCGAAAACATAAGGCTTATCGTTGAAAAGGAGATTTTCAGCGGCAACACGCCCGCCGGAAAGGCATCAAAGACTCTATATCCCGAAGATTTCCTGATCGACGGCGAGGAATACTATCGCTTCGACTACCGTCAGGTCCGCGCGAAGGAGCTCGGAGACACGCTCACCGCAACGCTCGTTTTTACGAAAAACGGCATCGAGTACAGCGGAGTCGTTGATGTATACAGCCTTAAGCAGTACGCCGAGGAGCGACTTGAAGCCTCAGAGAATGACAGCTTCAAGGCCCTTTTGGTTGACCTTCTGAACTACGGCTCGGCGGCGCAGGTCTACTTTGCATACAGGACGGATTCGCTCGCAAACAAGGATCTTACCGAGGCTCAGAAGGCACTCTCTCGAGGTCACTACGATGCGCTTACAGAGATAACGGCGTCCTCGGATCCCTCGTCTTACACCGCCGCTGTCACAAAGAAAAATATCCTGTTCGACAACAGGATACAGCTGGTGATTGCGACGAACCTTGCAAAAGACAGCGACCTCACGGGCATTTCTCTGAGAGTCAGATACACCGACAGCGACGGGCAGAAGGTCGATACGCTCATCGACGGCTCGGAATTTGTTTACAGGAACGACGTAAAGGGGCAGACGGCATACTTCGACGCGCTGAAGGCATCGGAGCTTCGCAAGGAGCTTGAGCTTACGCTGGTCAAGGACGGAGTCGAGATCAGCGAAACGGTGAAATACAGCTTTGAAACATATGTCAGGAAAAAACTTCAAAGCTCTGCCGATGAGAATTTCAAGGCTCTGCTTGAAAAGACAATGATATACTCGGACAGCGCGAAGGATTACTTCGCAAATAACTCTAAATGATTCGGGGGGAAATAAAAATGAAGAAAAAGTGGGAACCTGCCGAAATTGAGGTCATCTGCCTCAGTGTGACCGACATCATCTGCACATCTCCCGTGACCGACTTCGGAGATGAAGATCTCGGCGAGTGGGACTGATAATAATAAGTGGGCATTCTATTCGCCATAAAACTTGCGAAGCAAAGAACCGGCGTGATACTCTATAAGAGTATCACGCCGGTTTATACGTTCTCAGTCAAGCCCCGGCACGTCGAAAAGCTCACGCGCGGCGGTAAGGTCGGGCCTTACTCCCGAAGAGTCGGATATGATGAATACCGACGCCGAATTGCGAAGGTTCAGGCTAACTCTTGTATAGATCTCGCCCCTCCACCGTACGTACTTATAATCCGGTGTTTCGACAGTCACACGGTGCGGATCCCATATCTCGGGCTTGAGCGCTCCGCGAAGGAGCACGAACTTATCGTAATTCTTGTCTGTCGTGTTCGAAAAATAGTAAACGTCGGTAGAACCGTGCCGCTTGTGGATATGATTGAGCATACCTCCGCCCGGGATAGAGTATATCAGTCCGAGCTTCACAAATTCAAAATAAGGCGTGTTCAAGGCTCCCGTACCCTCAAGCCGGGGCATATTTGGCAGATACATATCGTAAGGTATTTCAAACGAGCATATCGCGTCGGTTATCTTATGGCTCGAGGTCATATTCGTCCCGTCGGCGGCAGTACGCGTGAAGTAGAGAAAGTAAGCCTCTCCTCCCGCGTCGTTTTTATTGTAGCAATAGCTCTTTATTATATCGGGATCGACCGCCTCGTCACCGAAGATCTCCCGGCAGATCCCGGTGATCTCACGGTCAAGCGAACCGTCCGGGTTGTACTCGAATGCCCGGCAAGGCAGCGCTCCCGTCGCTATCAGCTTTCCTCCCGATCTGAAAAAGTCGCGAAGAAGTCTCATGTTCCCTATGCTGACCGTTGCCGAACAGGGAAGGATCATTACCTGAAGAGTCTCACGGTTGACCCCGTTGTCAAGGATCAGCTTCCCCGATTCCACTCTGCAGGATGAGTTCATTACCTCCGGATGTATGACTGTCAGATCGTGCCCCGAGTACATCGTCACGCCGTTGATTATCGTCATATAGTCGGTATCGGCAGGTGTGTCGGGATATTCGAACCGATCCACGCGCGCAGTATACAGGTTAACGCCCGAATGGATCGCATAGATCGGATAGAGAAGACCTATGTCGGCGATATGCGAGCCTCCGCGAAGCAGAGCCTGCGTCCTTGACACAAAGCAAGCGAAACGGTCCTGCCAGTCGGGAGCCTTTTCCGATTTCACGAAGGGCACGGGATTCATGTGATCCTCCGGCAGATCGGGCATATGAGCCATGAGCAGGTTTGCGCCCCTTGCGAAGGCGTTCAGCGCGTCGTTGCAGATGATCTTCTTTGATATCTTGAAATAATCGCGGAACATTTCGCACGACACTGTATCAACGCCGAAATTGTATGCGGCGGCAGCGGCGATCTTGACCGAATTCGTGCCGTACATATACGCCTTGTCGTATAGCGCGCCCGGCGCATAGCGGCTGTCAAGGAGCGCGTCGCCGGTGATGAAGGAGCAAGCCGAGAGCTTCGGCTCGGCTATGCTCCCGAGCGGAATAAGCCCGTGGGCGGCGGCAAAGTCGTTCAGAGCCTTTACCGCTCCCTCTGCAAACATCTTTGCGCGACAGTTGAAGAAGAGTGCCTTGAGGTGCGGCGCATCGCTCCTGTCAAAGGCAAATATCGCGGGATAAAAGGGCGAAGGATCAAAGCCGTAGAGCTTCTCAAATACCTCATTGAACGAGGGATCCCAGTCGCGGCGGTTCTCGGACGGAAAACACAGGTCGGAATATGCCAGTGCATCGAGCACATCGGGCACGTATGGCTCGAAAATATCCGCAAAGAGCGCGTAAGCTTCCTCAAGATACCTGTAAAACGACCGGTAATTCAGCACGTTTACAAAGTTCCGCGAATATTCTCCGGCACAGATAAATTCGGATATCTTCCAGTTGCCGTCGGGTACCTGCCAGCGCAGATGCCCCTCTTTTACAAAGGGACGAAGGTCTACGGTATCGCCGAAGCGTTCTCCGACAGCGACGAGAGACATAAGGTCGCCCTCGTGCAAAGGCAGGTTGAGCTTCTCTTCCGGCGAGCAGAAGTAGTCGTGCCGTACAAGGACCTTCGAACGCATGAAGCTGTCGCTATAGACCTCGTCCTCCTCGGAGATAAGGGCGTCCTCTATCGCGCCTTCAAGGTTGAAGGCGAGCTTGATCCCCTTCTCCTTTGCGGCGGAAAGCATAGCACGGTAGGTGTCGAGAAAATGCTCCGCCTCTCCGGGATCAAGCAAGCGGTCATCCGAAATACGCGGAATGATCCTTCCGACGTCCCTCTGCTCGCAGGAATTTACAAAATTCACCGCGTCGTCGGCGGCGTCGGTGCGCTTCGCGTCAAAATAAACGGTCAGCCTGTACCCCGGATCGGGATCGACGAACCTGTCATAAAGATTCTCGTATTCCTTGCTTGATTTCATGGGCTTCTCCTTATATAAGATGGCGATCGGGCAGTCATTACTGCCCGGATCGTCGAAAAAACAGGTAAATTCATTTAAGGGCAAGGTTTCCCCGCGTCTTAAGTCTCAGGCTCGGCGGTTTGAAACCCTCATCTTCTTAAGACGACCTTCCCGCAGCATGGCTCGACGTGTGCCTCGGTGATGATCTCGCCCACCTCGTCAAGTGTAATGATGCCCGAGCGGGGGTTCTTTACCGACTCGACGCGCCCGATAATGTCGGCGTTCACGTCGGAATACTCAAAGGCGAGGTCTGTGCCGCTCATACGGCAGTTTATAAGTGTAAGGTTCCTGCAATAGCAGAACGGCTGTGTTCCGCTTATGTCGCAGTCGATCAGCGTCAGCCCGTCGGAAAACCACGCGGGGTACTCTCCCGCGACGCGGCAGTTTTTTACCGTGACGTTCTTTGAGTGCCAGAAGGCATCCTTCGTATCAAGGTCGCTGTCCTCTATCAGGACATTTTCGGTGTACTGAAAGGAATACTTTCCTTTCATCTTTATCCCCGAAATTTTTATGTTTTTGCTGTCAAGGAAGAGGTATTCGGCGGTTATCTCCGAATCACGCAACTCTATCCCGTCGCACTTCCAGCCGAATTCGGGCGAGACTATCCTGCAATCCTTCAGGGATATCTCTCTGCACTCCCGAAGCGCCTTGATACCCGAAAGGTCGCAGTTCTCTATTTGCCCTCTCTCATCGTACCAGAGCGCAGCGCGTGTCAGTTCGTCCATCGAGGAGGAAGTAAGGCTGAAATCCTTCGCGTGCCAGAGCGGGTAACGGAGTGAAAAGCGGCAGCCCTTTACATCGAAGCGTTGACATTCCTTCAGCACCGATTCTCCGTCGGCGGGTCCCGCGAAAACGCAATCCTCCACATCCGCGTCGCGCAGTCCGTAGAGCGAGCGCTCGGCGTCGTAGACCTTATTCTTGTATATCTTTTTTTCTGATCCCATCAGAGTTCTATAAGCTCCTTAGGGCTGTGCGCGAAGTTGAGAAGCCCCTTTTCGGTCAGAGTCAGCATATCCTCTATGCGGCAACCGTATCTGCCCGAAAGATAGATCCCCGGCTCGTCGGTGAATACCTGCCCTACCTTAAGCTCGGCGTCCTCGGCGGCTGCCTTCGATAGCCTTGGATTTTCATGAATATACATTCCGACTCCGTGCCCGAGCGAATGGCCGAAGGTGCCGGAGTAGCCCTCTGTTCCGTCGATTATGTCTCGTGCGACGGCGTCAAGCCTGCGGCAGCCTCGCTCTCCCGCTTCGAGTGCCTCGATCACGGCGAGCTGAGCCTTAAGCACGGTGTTATAAAGTCTCTTCATTTCGGCGTCAGCCTTTCCTATAACGACGGTGCGAGTCATATCAGAGCAGTAGCCCTTGAAGCGTGCGCCGAAGTCCATCGTGAGGAAACCCTTTTCGAGCTTCACGGGGCGCGGCACACCGTGAGGCTTTGATGAAGCACTTCCCGATACGGCGATCGTCTTGAAAGCCTCTGCCTCGGCACCGTGAGCACGCATGAAGAATTCCAGCTCGAGAGCCACATCGATCTCGGTGCGGTCGGGATTGATGTAGCCGAGAATGTGCGTGAAGGCGGCATCGGCTATGTTTTGCGCCTTCTTCATGTTTTCGATCTCATCTGCGTCCTTGAATTCGCGAAGTCCGTCAAGAAGCGCCGAGCCTCCCGTGACGAATTCGATCGCGGGGAGCTTCTCCTTGAAACGTTCAAGGTCGGAGACCGCGAGAGTCCCGTCCTCTATCGCGACGCGCGTGATACCCTCGCCCGCGAGCATCTCTCCTATCGCCGTGAGCATCGATATTCCTTCGGGCATATAAACGGTGAAGCCGGGGTCGGCATCAGCCCTTGCCGCCTCGATATAGCGGAAGTCGGTGATGAGGAAGGACTCTCCGTGCGTGACGAGAACGTATCCGTCGGTGTATTCAAAGCCGGTCAGCCAGCGCTGATTTATTTCCGAGGTAACGAGCAATGCCGAGCCCTTCGGAAGCATTTGTTTGGTTGAATCAAGATGAGACAGGGACATTTTTATTTCTTTCCTTTCGCGGTTCTTTCTTCGGCAAGAGCGAGGAGCCTCTTCATCCTTTCGGCATCCTCAGCCATAGTTCCCGCCGATTCGCAGATGATCGAGGGACACAGCCCGTCGGCGGCGATGACCTCGGCGAGCGGCTCGAACGGGGGACCGAAGACCGAGTCCTCAAAGGTCAGGTGACGCTTCTCTCCCGCCTTCGTGTATTCGATCTTCGAGAAATGGCAGTGAAGGTACCTCGCGTGATCGTCCGACAGGCGAGAGCCTATCGTATCAAAAATACGCCGGTAGTCGTCGGGTGTCACGAAAAAGCCGCCGGTATTCCGTGCGTTCAGGTGCCCGAAGTCGACGACGGGAGCAAAGCAGGGCGCAACGCGGCACAGCTCGATGACCTCGTCAAGCGTACCGAGCTGATTGACCTTTCCCATAGTCTCAATGCCGAGAACGACTCCGCAGTCGGCGAATTCGTCGGCGACGTGCTCAAGAGTGTCGCGGGCGAGAGCCATGGCTTCCTCGCGCGTGATCTTTGCCGCAGAGCCGGCATGAATGACTACCGTGTGAGCGCCGAGCAGCTTTGCCGCCTCGACACTGCGGCGGATATAGTTAAGGCTTCCGAGCCGCTTTTCACGATCGACACCCGAAAGAGAGATGAAGTAGGGCGCGTGAAGCGACATACTGATGCCCGCGTCGGCGGCGGCTTTGCCGACCTCGGCAAGGCTCGCGTTGCCGGCAGTGATGCCGTTGCCGCCCTGGTATTCGTAGGCGTCAAGCCCGCGGGCCTTTACCCACGCGGGAGCCTGTTTCGTACTTTTGAAGCCCTCTCGGTAGAAGGATTCGCTGTTTCCTCCCGGTCCGAAAACGGGAGAGGTCCTTTTTACGGTCATAGAAGGAGATCCTTTCGTGGCGGGAGTTCGCCCGCCGAAAAATATCGGAAAAATTATTATATATAATAATGATACAACAAAAAAGGGACTTTGTGCCAATTATGCTACTGCAGGAACCTTGATACTA
>CALYSG010000077.1 GCA_945485605.1 uncultured Clostridia bacterium | reverse complement strand
GGAACTTTCTTCTAAGAAAGTTCCCTTGCGTCTCCCGCGTCTCCCGCGTCTCCCGGCATCAAGCCTTTTTGTAGGTCGTACCTTCCTTCGTGTCGACAAGAATAATGCCCTTTTCCGAGAGTTCTCCGCGGATACGGTCAGCCTCGGCATAATTCTTCGCTTTTTTCGCCTCGGCACGAGCCGCGATAAGGTCAAGGATCCAACGGTCATCCTCCGAAGGTTCGGCCTTTGCCTTCTCCTCCTCGCGGAGAGCCTTCACCGCGTCAAGAAGTCCGAGCTGCATTACCTGCTCGAAATCCTCTATCAGCGCGAGCTTCGTCGAGTCGTTCGTGCCTGCCTTCAGCACGTCGTAGTAGGCGGTCACGGCGAGCGAGGTGTTCATATCGTTGTCGAGTGCCGAGGTGAAGCCTGCCTTAAGATCCTCAAAAGCCCGCCTGTCCACCTCTCCGTCAGCCTTCAGCGAGGCGACTCGCGCGACGAGCTTCTGATAGGCTGCCTTAGCATTATCAAGTCCCTCGTAGGAGAAAACGAGCGACTTTCTGTAATGTGACTGCATACAAAAGAAACGGTAGACCTCCGGCGCATAGCCCTTGCTCTCAAGGAGCGAAACGGTCAAAAACTCACCCGAGGACTTGCTCATCTTTCCGCTCGTCGTATTCAGATGATGCACATGGAACCAGTAATGGCACCACGGATGCCCAATGTAAGCCTCGCTCTGTGCGATCTCGTTCGTGTGGTGCGGAAAGGCGTTGTCGATACCGCCGCAGTGAATGTCAAGGTACTCTCCAAGGTACTTCATGCTGATGCAGGAGCACTCGATGTGCCAGCCGGGATAGCCGATGCCAAAAGGACTGTCCCACTTAAGCTCCTGCGCATCGAACTTCGATTTCGTAAACCAGAGCACAAAGTCAGCCTTGTTCCGCTTGTTTTCGTCGCCCTCGACGCCCTCTCTGACGCCGACGGCAAGGTCCTCTTCCTCAAAATCGTTGAAAACATAGTACTTCTCGAGCTTCGAGGTGTCAAAATACACGTTCCCACCCGCGGTATAGGCATATCCCTTCTCGAGCAGAGAGGTTATGACTTTTATAAAATCGTCAATGCAACCCGTCGCCGGCTGAACTACGTCGGGGGTCCTGATCCTGAGCTTGCGGCAGTCCTCAAAGAATGCGTCGGTGTAGAATCTCGCGATCTCAAGCACCGTCTTGTGCTCGCGGCGCGCACCCTTCAGCATCTTGTCCTCACCCGTATCGGCATCACTCGTGAGATGTCCGACATCGGTGATGTTCATCACGCGCGTGACCTCGTAGCCCGCATAACGGAGATAGCGGTCAAGCACATCCTCCATAATGTAGGAGCGAAGATTCCCTATGTGTGCAAAATGGTAGACCGTGGGGCCGCAGGTGTACATCTTCACCTTGCCCTCTTCGATCGGTCTGAATTCTTCCTTTGTCCTTGTCAGCGAATTGTATATCTGCATATCAGTCTTCTTTCCTGTCTTCCTTCCTGATTTTCTTTCCTGTCTTTTCGGCAACGGCAGCTTTATAATCCTTAAGCTCGGCCTCAAGTGAGCTGATCTTATTTTCAAGTCTGCGCAGCTCCTGCGCCACCGGATCGGGGATATGGATCTGATCCATGTCGTCGTTAACTCTCCTGCCGCCTTTTCTGACGATCTTCGCGGGGATGCCTACCGCCGTGCTCTCGGGGGGGATGTCGCGCAGGACCACGGCTCCCGAGGCTATCTTTGAGTTGTCTCCGAGCGTCACAGGTCCGAGGACCCTCGCCCCTGCGCCTACCATAACGTTATTACCGAGCGTCGGGTGGCGCTTGCCATGTTCCTTGCCCGTTCCGCCAAGGGTCACGCCCTGATAGACCGTGCAGTTGTCACCGATCATGGTCGTCTCTCCGATCACGACACCCATGCCGTGGTCGATGAATAGCCCCTTTCCTATCTTCGCACCGGGGTGTATCTCGATCCCGGTCAGAAAACGCGCGAGCTGGCTTATCAGCCTTGCCGGGAAATAGTGCCTTGAAATATAGAGCTTATGCGCAACCCGATAAGCCATCAGCGCATGAACGCCCGAATATAGAAACAGTACCTCTAAGTTATTTCTCGCGGCGGGATCGCGGCGGCGCACCGCGTCGACATCCGAAAGAAGGTCGTCTATCGCCTGCTTCCCTATCCCCGGCAGGCGCGACAGCCCGAGCATAATGTCGCCGAAGGTACACCTTTTACAGCATGCGGCACACTTGTTTATATCCATAAAAACCTCCGGCTTATCCTTCGCCGTTCTCTTTCTTGTAGCTTAGTATCGCGTCTCGGTCAGCCGAGCTGAAGGCTCTCGTCCTGTTCTTCGACGCGTAATCGTAAAGGCAGAGAGTACCCATTGCCTCTTCGTCGTAGTTGACCTCCCTACCGCCCGCGTACCTTATGTCAAGGTAGACGGCAAGCGTCAGCTTTTCGTCAATATCTATGCCGTCAAAGATGAATTTCCTGTAATTGTAAACATTCTTTTTGTCCTTTTTCATCTCCGAAGGGTGATAGCGGGTTTCCATGACGCCATTCGGATTTTCCTTCGCACTGAGGTCATTGTCGGTCGGATCATCAGGTGTAAGATCGGTGCTTATCGCCACCGTGACATCAAAAATATCGGCATCACGATCGGGCACTTCGCTGAGTCCGAGATCACTTGCCACCGAGCGAAGGGTGCTGTTGTTGTAGCGCACAACAAACTGAAGCTGATGTGCCTCCGGGATAAATGCGACCTGTGATACCGAGAAATATCCCGCATTCTTCTCGCCGCGCGTGATGTCGTTCTGCCCCTGATAGAACATATAAAGGCTCCCGTTCTCACTCGCGTCGTAAGCCGCGACGGTGTTTTTATTCACCATGATGGGCTTCATACTCGCCGGGTCGCCCGACGAGAACATTCTCCAGAGAATAAAGCCCGTGACCGAAAAAACGAGCACTATTCCGAAATATTTAAGTATCCTTCCGGCTATACGCCAACCTCTTTTTGCCATTCGGCACCTCCCGGATCATTTCTTTGAATTTTCCTTTATCCTTCTGAGCCGTTTCATGACGTCGTTCTGTCCCCTTCCGAAGTAATCGTAAAGAGTCAGGTATTCTTTGTAGAGAGCATCGTAAACCTCCGACGCCGCCGTATTCGGGTGATAAACAGTGTCAGACAGGTGACACATCCTCTCCATGCAAAGGAGAAGGTCCTCTCCCGCAGACGCCGCCGCATAGACCGCCGAAGCGAGCGCGGGTATCTGGCGCGATTCCGCTATAAGTATATCCTTTTTCAGAACATCGGCGTAGAGCTGCATAGTGAACGGATCCTTCCGGGCGATCCCTCCCGCAGCGATTATACGCCTTATCTTCACGCCCGAAGCCTCGATAGTATCGGTTATGACTCTTGTGGCGAAAGCCGTAGCCTCTATCAGTGCGCGCATTATGTCCTCCGGACGGGTGCGAAGGTCCATACCGAGTATCATCGCCGAAAGATCAGAGTCGATAAGGACATTCCGGTTACCGTTCAGCCAGTCAAGAGCCACAAGCCCCGTCTCTCCGGGCGCCTTCTCGGCGCATTTATTTATAAGCAGTCTGAGCACAGATATACCGAGCGAATCCGCCTCTTCCCTGTATGACGCAGGCGCGATATTTTCCGCCGCCCATGCGAAGGCATCGCCGAGACAGCAAAGTCCCGATTCATAGCCCCAGAACCCTGGAGTGAGACTGTCGCGAAGGACTCCGCATATGCCCTTCACATTCCGCCTCTTATCATCGATCAGCATATAGCAGGCCGAGGTCCCCATAATGGCGCACATATCGCCCGCAGTGTGCATATTGAGCGCCGAGGTAGCGACGTGAGCGTCGGGCTGGGCTGTGGCAACGACCGTTTTTTCGCTCAGACCGTACCTTTCCGCGATCTCTTTTCTGACATTTCCGACCTTGCCGCAGGTATAGACCATGGGCGCGCTCGTCTTATCCTTCACGACATCGGCAAAGCGAGGATCGAGGGCGGCGAAAAATTCGCGCGAAGGATATCCCTTCTCCATATCGTACATAGCCTTTGATGCGGCGTAGGTATAGCTCTTCTTCAAACAGCCGCAAAGGTACATATTTATAAAATCGCCCGCCTCGACGAAATGATCCGCATCGGCATAGACCTCAGGCGCTTTGTCAAGCACCTCAAAGACCTTCGGGAAGTACCACTCGCTCGATATCTTCCCGCCGTAAGCGGCAAGCCACTCCTCGCCTCGCTCTTTTGCGACCTCGTTTATTCTGTCGGCGTATGGCTGGGCGGCGTGATGCTTCCAGAGCTTTGCATAAGCGTGAGGCTCTTTTCTGTATTTTTCCTCAAAGCAGAGCGGAGTTCCGTCCGCCTTTATCGGAAGCATCGTGCAGGTGGTGAAATCAACGCCAATACCTATTATATTCTCTTTGTCGACTTTTGCGTCTGCAATGACGCCGGGAAGTATGTAATCAAGGACCTCAAGGTAATCGTGCGGATCCTGAAGCGCGAAATCGGGCGGAAGCTCTTCGCCGCTCGCGCAAAGGTATCTGTCCATCACCCCGTGCGGGTATTCCATCGTACGCGCGGCAAGCTCGGCTCCGTCCGAGATACGGACGAGCAGCGCCCTTCCCGACAGAGTCCCGAAATCAAGTCCTATAGTGTATTTTTCAGACATAAGTTTACCTCTCATATTTTCCGTACGACGAAAATGACAAAAGAAGCCCGCGAAGCCTTTCGTCGGCTGATATGAATACCGCACATTCTCCGTCTCCGTCCGAGATGAGAAGGGCGATCCGCTCCTTCTTGCTTAGCGGCGGGCAGTAGGAATACTTCGTCATACCCTTCGGCATCTTATAAGTATCCTCGCCGCCCGAGGCGTCCTTTATATCATAGACCTCATGCACGGCTATACGGCAGACAACGCGTAGCCGCTTCCCGTGCCTTTCGGTCACGCGAAACAGGACCTCTCCGCTGAGATCGTCTCTCTCAAGCACATATGTGTATGACGTCAGCAAAAATCTGTCGGTCGCTATCAATCCGATAAGAAAGCAGATCGGTGCAAGGCTCCCCAAAATATTTGTAAAAAGCCCGGGAGTTCCGGTCGGAATGAGCAGGAGCGCTCCAACAAAAAAGCACGGGAGAGTCAGCGCCATACCTCTTTTTTTCTGCCACTCGGGCGTATATGAATATATCACGTATCCACCGCCAGCCCCCTTGCGGGTTTCGTTTGTAGAGATAGTTTTATTGTATCATATTTCAGACGAAAAATCAATGATTTTCGCGTGATAAGCGAAGGAATATTCCGCCACCGTCCTGCGAATACTAAGACCAAACTCAGATGAAAGGACAAATATATATGCAAAAACCTCAGATAGCAAGATGTACTGCACGCGAGATCCTCGATTCGCGCGGAAATCCCACCGTCGAGGCGACGGTATTCCTAACCGACGGTACGGTCGGAGTTGCGGGCGTTCCGTCGGGAGCCTCGACCGGTACCTACGAGGCAAAAGAGCTGCGCGACGGCGACAAGACCCGCTACTCGGGCAAGGGCGTCCTTGACGCCGTCCTCAATGTCTGCCGCAGGATATCTCCCGCGATCGCCGGCGTATGCCCGACAGAACAGCATGAGCTCGACCGCATACTTCTATCGCTTGACGCAACAAAGGACAAGTCCGAGCTCGGCGCAAACGCTACCCTTGCGGTATCGATTGCGACAGCCCGTGCGGCGGCGAACTTCTACCGTATGCCCGTCTACCGTTACCTCGGAGGCGCCGATGCCTACCGCCTGCCGATCCCTATGATGAACATTCTGAACGGCGGTGCACACGCGTCAAACAATGTCGAAATACAGGAATTTATGATAGTCCCGATCGGTGCCGAGCGATTCTCGGAGGCTCTCCGTATGGGGAGCGAGATCTACCACGCTCTCGGCTCGCTTCTGAAGAAGAAAGACCTCGCCTCTACTGTCGGTGACGAGGGAGGCTATGCGCCGAACCTTTCCTCCGACGAAGAAGCCCTTGACCTCATTGTCCGCGCCATAAGCAAGGCGGGATACGACACCGACCGAGTGAAGATCGCCCTTGATATGGCAACCGGCGAGTGGTTCTCGTCCGAAAGCCGGAAGTACGAGCTTCCAAAACGCGGCGAGTCTAAAACTCGCAGCGAAATGATAGACTATATTGAAAAGCTCTGCCGCGCCTACCCGATAATGTCGGTCGAGGACGGACTCGATCAGACCGACTTTGAGGGCTGGGCAGAACTGACAAAGCGTCTCGGAAGCGAGATAATGCTCGTCGGCGACGATCTGTTCGTTACGAACACCGAACGTCTCAAAACGGGCATTGAAGCAGGCGCGGCTAACGCGATCCTCATAAAGCCGAACCAGATAGGCACCCTCTCCGAGACCCTTGACGTTATCCACACGGCGAAGGACGCGAACTACCGCTTCATTCTCTCTCACCGTTCGGGCGAGACCGAGGATACAACGCTATCCGATATCTCAGTAGCTACGGCATCTCCGTATATAAAAAGCGGCGCACCCTGCCGCGGCGAACGCGTGGCAAAGTACAACCGCCTTCTGAGAATAGAGGCCTCACTCAACTCGGGTGCCCGTTACGGCTTCAGCTGAGATCTATGCCTGCGCGTTCTGCCTGCTTTGCCTGCTCGCGTCTCGGGATAGAGTAAAGCCTGCCGTCTTTTCTGAAATTCGCACCGGTCTGTTTGAAAACGAACGGGACTCCGGCAGAAAAACAGGCGTCGCGAATGGTCAGCACCCAGTCAAAATCGCACACCCGTGCCTTCTCTCCCGACTCCCCGCCGACCGTCACGCCCTCTATATTCGGCGAAAGATAGGGTGAAAGATCGATCTCGTCGAGCAAAGGCTCGCAGATTATCTCCTTATGCGCGATCGGAAGCGAGAGAAAATACGGCAGCCTCTCGTCTGCGCGCTTCTGATTCTCGCAGGTCACGGCTATTGTGACGTTCGGATATCCGTCACCCCAGTCGTCGGGAAGGCTCTCGTAAAACCTCAGTATCCTCTTCGTGATTATAAAAAAATCAAGGTCGGGTCGGAGGCGTATGATGCTCCATGCCTCGCGTCGCCAGACGTCGGCTGTGTCAAGAAAAAAGTCGGAAGAAAGACAGGTAAAGACCCGCTCTCCCGACTTTATTTTATATCCGTCGGCGCTCTTTCTCAGCGGAAGATCGAATGACAAATTCCGTCTGACGAGCGAAGCGTCACGACTTATTTCGCCGTCGATTCGGAAAACGTAACAGTGAAGACAGCCCTCGCTGTATTTTTTACACCCGTGCCAGGGATTCCACAGAAGGCTCATTCTCCGTCCTTGACCTTTTTCTTACGGCGCGGACGGTGACGGCGAAGGCTCTTAAGCTCGTCAAGGAAGGTGTCGACATCCTTGAATTCGCGATAGACCGACGCAAATCTTACGTAAGCAACATCGTCGACAGCCTTGAGCTTTTCCATAGCCATCTCCCCGATCTGTGCTGTCGTGACCTCCGACACAAGTCCGTTAAGAAGCTCGCTCTCGATAGAGTCGGCGATCGCCGATGGATCGATCGGTCGCTTGTTCGAGGCGCGATAAAGTCCCGAAAGCAGCTTCTGCTTATCAAAAAGCTCACGGCTGCCATCCTTCTTCACAACGGTTATCTGCATAGTCTCAAGCATCTCAAAGGTCGTGAAACGCTTCTGACATGACAGACACTCGCGGCGGCGACGGATACTCGTTCCTTCAGACGTGGGGCGAGAATCTATAACCTTGCTGTCAAGGAATCCGCAATAGGGACATTTCATATTACTCACCAGACCCCCGATCGACCGGAGGTTTCCTTCAATAATGTTTTTCCTTGTAATACATCCATATTATAGCACAAAAACACCGTTTTGTAAACTCCTTATTCCATATATTCCAATCCTTTTCTGAACTTGAATAACTTTCCGCTTTACATATGCCTCCCCTTGCGGTACAATATAAACAAAAAAAGGATCTATGCCTATGAATAACAAGCACAAGCCCCTTCGCCGTCTTATTGCGGGGCTGAATCGGCTCTCGTGGCGATGCGAGCTGATACTTCTGATCGGGCTTCCGGCAGTGATCGTCGCAAGCCTTGCGCTCTTTCCCGAATTCATCTACATAAGCGAAAACTATCACGATTACGCACTTACGGTCTATCCCGGCTATTTTGAGCACATAGCAATGACTTTTCTGATAACCGTCTGCGGTGCGCTACTGCTTGACATTATTGAAAAGAGACCACTTTAAAATATCTGCGCTCCCGCATCTGATCGATGCGGG
>CALYSG010000076.1 GCA_945485605.1 uncultured Clostridia bacterium | reverse complement strand
GTATAACAGAGGATGTGAATTAGACTACAAAAAAATATATAATAAATATTATATAAAAAATGGTGTAATAATATCCGATTTTTAAAAATTATCAAATGCATCTATTAAGGTCATAAAAGCCAAAAAATTCCTCGGACTTGTTCCGAGGATATTTTTTTACCTATTCACTTTCCTCTCCCATCGAGGAATTTTTTGGCAAGTAATAGGTAATAGTGAATAGTGAAGAAGTAAGGTAGCTTTTTGCTTTGGTAAGAATCATTTTTGTTTTATGGTATGAAATCTTCAAGATTTTATGCTATAATAATCACGGAAAGGTGGTGGAGATATGAAAAAAGTGCTTGTCGGTATTTTAATCGTTTCTTTAATGTTTGCGTTTTGTGGTTGCGGTAAAGAAAGAACAGACATTTCTGATTATCAATATATGTACGACGGAATCGTTACGGATTGGAACAAATATGCTACTCCGGGTTGCGAACGCGAAACCTTGCTGGGCTTTGGAGAATATCTGTATAACTCACAACTGATTTTCTTTCCTCGTGAAACCCCATCTACGCTCAATGAGTTTTATTTTCATTGGACACCCCTTATAGACGTTGACGGATACGCTATATATTTCACTTGTGTACTGGATGAAAAAAATTATACTGCCTTTGTTGATGAATTAAGTAATTTTGAAGTTTCAAACGATACCAAAACAAACAAATTGCTTTATGACACTGATCATTTTTCCTATCCGACTTATATTGCTCAATGGAGTAAAGTTGAAGAAAAATGGGAGGTGCTTGAGTACATTATGCTTGACGAAGCAAAACACACCGTGGTTTTCGTTTATACAATGGGCGAGCTCGAATATATTGAAGAGCATTCTTCTTACATTGTTACTCCCACAGAGCTTCATTTTCTAGAAAAAGATTTTTCGATATACGAAGATTTTGACAAATGCACCTATGACATTTCGTTTTTGGAATATTTGAAATAACAGTTCAAGTATAATCCCCCGTTTGAGTTCGAATCCTAGTGGCGTAGCCACAAAAAAAGCCTATCTCGTTCACGAGATAGGCTTTTTTCTGTTTTGTATTCAGCTCACGCGTGCATATTCCTTGCCGTCTATGACGATACCGGTGTCGGTCTCGGAAAAGTCATAGGTACTTGTCTGCTCCTTGTCGGATACTTTCGTCGTGAGTGTTATCTTATCGCCGACGATCTTATAGGTCCCCTCGGACTTTATCGTTACGAATATCTTGGTCGAAAGGACGAACTTTCCGTCGGCTGTGAATTCGTAGGTCTGCTCCAGCTTGCTGTCGACCGACTTGAAGCTGCCTTCAAGTATCCTTTCCTCCGGCTCTTCCGGATCGGAACTGCCGAAGAGATTTTTTATTAAGTCCGCGAGCTCTTTACACTCGGCTTTAAATTTTTCTTTATATGCCGCAAGTGCATCGGCGTCGTCCGGATCGTTCGGGTCAAGTGTATTTTCGGCTGTGAATACAGGCATGGTCACGCCCGAGCTGTCAAGCCCTTCTCCGAGCGTGAAGCCCGCCGAAAGCTGAATGTTTATAAGCTCCTTCGGCAGATTTGCCTTCACCGTATCTATGCTGAAGGTGTGACTGACGGAGCCGTCCGCTCCTCTCACCGTTTCGGTGTTGAACGGGATATTGAGCGTCACGGTCGTGAAGCCCGCGTCGATCCCGAGGCTTATCTTATATAAGGTCTCGGTCTTGTTCCCGCTGACCTTTCGCTCGTAGGAGAACCCGACGCTCGTGTCGCCGCTTCCGAGAAGGGAAGAGATCATGCCGGAAGATCCGGTATCGGCTGTGCCGCTATCGGTCTTTGTGCTTGTAACCCTAAGAGCGAGCGAGCCCTTCGTGACGGTCTCCGAATTTTCGCGCTTACCTGTAATTTTAACGTTTGTTTTGCCTTCTTTGTCCTCGGTGGCAAGGGTAAGCTCGTAGTCCTCTTTACCGGTGTCACCGACAACGGCGATCGAGAGGTCGAAGCTTTTATCGACGGTGTTTACAGAGATATCGGCGAGGACGGTCGTCCCGTCATTTACCCAAAGAGTGATCTTCGTCTCGGCATTTTCGGGGATCTCGTCGGGGAAGTAATTCGAGACGAGCTCTTTTAGGGTCCCCGGAAGGCTCTCGACAAGGCTTTCAAGCGTCTTTGCGTCAACGGTCAAGGTCAGTTTGACGACTCCGTTGAGCTTTTGACCGAGAACGGTAACGCTGACCTTTTCCTCCGTGATGTTTTTAACGGTTTCCGGAAGCTTGTCGGCAATTCCGTCGCCGCTTATGCCGGGTAAAGTTATATTGCCGTCGCTGCCGGTCGTGCCGTCGGAGGATTCCGAACCTTCGATAAGGTCGCCGAGCTCAGTGAGCTTGACGTATACCGTATTATCGACCGAGGGTATCATAACATAGACGCACCCGTCGGCGGTGACGAAGAGCTTCAGCCCCGTCTCTTCGGTCCCCTTGAAGGTTGCCGAGGCGACAGTCCCCGAGACCTTGTCATGTGCGAAAACGACGTCGAGCGAGTATTTGTTCCCCGAGAGGTAATCGTTTCCCGCGAAGGAGAGGGCGTTTGCCGAGACATTGAATCTGCCGCTGTCGAATTTTTCGTTGCCCGTAAGTATCTTTTCGCGGTAATCTCCCGTGATCTGCGAGATATGGATAAGCAGATCGGCAAGTCCGGCGTTGAATTTCACGTATGATTTCGGATCGTCCGTGATCGGTTCCTGCTTGGGATCATCGGGCGTATCGGTCGTTGGGATGTCAGAGTCGGTAGGTGTGTCGGTCGGAGCATCTGTCGGTTCATCTGTAGGAGCATCTGTCGGTTCATCGGCGGGCTTATCCGAAGGCATATCTGTCGGCTGATCCGTAGGCTCGTCGGAGGGCGCGTCGGTAGGGCTGTCGGTCGACGGCGCAATAGTGGTTATCTCATCCTTTTTATCGTTTTCATCACATCCCGTCATAAGCACGGGAAGAAGTATCAAAGAAATACAAAGCAGGATACATATTATTTTTTTCATGATTTTTCACCTTGCTTTACGTATCAAAAGCATCCTTTCGCATATATTCCGCATTCGCGGTATCCTGATATATTTATTATATATCTCACTGAGGTCAATGTCAAGTGAAATTCCTGTGAAAAAGCCCTGATGGATTCTTCTTGCTGTTGACAAGAAGGCATGTCGGCTGTATAATATTACGGAAATATATTCTACGGAGGTTCTTATGTACAGAATAGGTATAGATCTCGGCGGTACGAACATAGCCGGAGGGCTTGTCGGCGATGATTTTAAGATCATTACTAAGGCAAGCACGCCCACGGGTGCTTCACGTTCGTCGGAGGAGATAGCCGCGGACATCGCTTCACTGTGCCGCAGACTATGCGGAATGAGCGGGATCGGACTTTCCGACATATGCGCGATAGGCATCGCTGCACCCGGCATTGCGGAAAGCGCGACCGGAATCGTAAGGTATTCGTGCAATCTCCCCTTCCGTAACTTTCCGATAGCCGACGTGATACGTGAGGCGACGGGAGTCGAGAATGTCAGTATCGAAAACGACGCTAACGCCGCCGCATGGGGCGAAGCGGTCGCCGGCGCTGCCAAGGGGACTCACAATTCGGTGATGATCACTCTCGGCACGGGAGTCGGAGGCGGAATTATCATAGACGATAAGATTTACTCGGGCTTCAACAGCGCGGGTGCCGAGCTCGGGCATATGGTAATTGAATACGGCGGGAAGCGCTGCTCCTGCGGCAGACGCGGCTGCTGGGAGGCATACAGCTCGGCTACAGCCGTCGTGGGTATGACGAGGGACAAACTCGCCGAATGTGACCGTGACGGAAGAAAAACGGTTCTCGGCGAACTTATCCTCAAAAAAGGAAAGATCTCCGGAGTCACCGCTTTCGACGCGATGAGACTCGGAGATCCCGCCGGTAAAGAGATCGTCGATACATATATCGGATACCTTGCCTGCGGACTGACCAATATCGTGAATATCTTCCAGCCCGAGGTCATCTCTCTCGGCGGAGGAGTGTCGAACGAGGGTCAGTCGCTCGTCGATGCAGTGCTGCCGATCATAAGATCAGAGCAGTACGGCGGAGGAATAGTGGCGCAGACTGAGATAAGGATCGCAGAGCTCGGAAACGACGCCGGAATAATAGGCGCTTCCGCTCTCGGTATCTGATGCTTCAGACGATAATAAAAAGGTTCAGAAGAAAGAATTGCAAGAACAGCAGACCGGTCAGCACTGCGGAGGAGATGAGAACCCCCTTCTTCGGGCGACGAAAGACAGAGACGATGAGAAAAGCTATGCCTGCGATAAGGATAGGAGAGAGGATAAACTCGATCATCCACGGCCAGAGAACAGCCATTTCCATCCAAGTGCCGAAGCCCCAGCCCGTCTGTATCTGCTCTACAGAGAGCCAGATAAGCCACGGAAGGTGAACTGTGTTGGCAACGACCGAAAGAGCAGTAACGATTATTCCGAATACCGTTGCGGCATTGCTTTTTTTGATCGACATAAAATAAGACCTCCGTGTGATTTTTCATATTATATCATACGGAGGAGCTTATTGCAAGTGAAATGGTAATTTTCGGTGTCGCTCTTGCATTTGTTCGGCTTTTAGTGTATAATTGATTCGGTAAATAAAGAGGGGTAAAGATATATGTCGGTGAAAACTGCTGCCGAAAGGCGCGAGAGGACGCTGTTTCTCGTTGAGACAGCAATGCTTACAGCAATAATCATTATAATGGCGTTTACGCCGCTCGGATTCCTTAAGAGCGGAGTCGTAGAGATCACCTTCCTTGCCGTTCCGGTTGCCGTCGGTGCTGTTATGACGGGATGGAAGGGCGGACTTATTCTCGGGACGGTGTTCGGACTTGTGAGCTTTGCGCAGTGCTTCGGCATGAGTCCGCTCGGTGTCTTAATCATGGGAATAAACCCTTTTCTGACCTTTGTCGTCTGCGTTATTCCGAGAATGTTGACGGGATTTCTGACCGGACTCATTTTTGAGCTTGTTTCGAAGTATGATAAAAAGGGCAGCGTCGGTACCTGTGTCGTTGCATCTCTGCTTTGCCCGATATTCAATACGCTCTTTTTCGTGTCGGCGTTCTCGCTTTGTTTCGGTATGAATCCCGAGGTGCTGAATTTCTTCGGTGAGTCCTCTCTGCTCGGAATAATCACGGTGCTTTTGACCTTCAATGCCCTGATAGAAGCGGGGGTATGTGCTGTCATAGGTACAGCCGTATCGAAGGCGCTCTTAGTCGCGGTCGGACGCGTCCGCAAGGCAAAATGAGATCTTATGAGACCTATAATAGGTATCTCACCGTCGGTAAGTGACGGGTTCATAAGAATGAGGCAGAACTACGCCGAGGCTGTAATAGACGCCGGCGGCGTTCCTGTCTTTTTACCTTATACCGATGACAGAGAAAGACTTTCAGAGTATTCCGCAATGCTTGACGGACTGCTCTTTGCGGGCGGTGCCGACCTTGATCCGAAGTATTACGGAGAAACGGTCGAATTTGATTCTGTAGAGATAACTCCCGAACGAGATAGCTTTGAGCTTGCGCTGTTTCCCGTGTTTTTTGAAACGGGTAAGCCGATACTCGGAATATGCAGAGGCATACAGCTTATGAATGTAGCCCTCGGAGGCAGTCTTTATCAGCATATCGGGAACCACAGGCAGGATGGGAGCGGCGCTCCCTGTGAGGCAGAGGTCAAAGAAGGCACGCGCCTGTCGGAGATCTTCGGTGCCTCGGGAAAAATATCAATAAACAGCTACCACCATCAGGCGGTGAAGCGTGTGGCTGACGGTCTTACCGTCTCGGCGCTGTCTCCTGACGGAATATGCGAGGCTTTCGAGCTTCCTTGCGACAGATTTTTTGTCGGTGTGCAGTGGCACCCCGAGATGCTTTATAAAAACGACGGAAATTCCGAGAACCTCTTCCGAGCTTTCGTTTGCGAGGCAAAGAAGATCAGAGGTTGAGATATTCGAGGATCCCGTCATATATCCCGCGGGCAAATGCTTCGGGATCGTTGTTCATAAGGGCTGCGTCCCTTTGATTCGTGATGAAGCCGAGCTCAAGGAGAACGGCGGGCATTTCGGTCTTGCGCAGAACGTAAAGCCCCGGACGCTCAAAGACTCCGCGGTTGCGAAGGCCTGTCG
Organism: uncultured Clostridia bacterium; assembly: GCA_945485605.1. Classification (GTDB taxonomy): domain Bacteria; phylum Bacillota; class Clostridia; order Oscillospirales; family CAG-272; genus RGIG3994. The sequence continues at coordinate 2,161 of CALYSG010000076.1, read as the reverse complement.
TGTTGTTTAACCCTGTGAGGATCGCCTCACCGAGCCTTGACGCTGCGGATGGAGAGGAGAAGACAAGAGCCTCGCTTCCCGTCGCCGACGGTATGGTCGAGGCGTTTGTGTGAAGGCTTATGAAGTAATCCGCTCCCCATTCGTTTGCCGCATCCGTGCGGGCGCGCAGCGACGAGGTGTTTGAGCTTCCGATCTGAGTATCGGGCGTCGGGCGGGAGAGCCTCACCTCAAAGTTCCCGTTTTGCTCGAGCAGAGCACCGAGCTCGACGCCGATCCGGTAAACGATATCCTGCTCTCGCAGACCGTTGCCCTCGGCTCCCGCGTTCGGATTTACAGGGTTGTGACCCTGATCGATGTAGATCTTGTATGCCATAATTACCCCTTGAAATAACTTGGAATTAAAGGTTTTTACTTTATTATTATATTCGCCGCCGCGATCATTTGTTACGGCGGTGATTTTTTGAAAAAGGCAGGTGAGAAACCTTAATGAGCCAAGCCGTAATTACACGCGTGAGCGGACCGGTCACCGATGTGAAGTATTCGGGGCGTGCACCCGAGCTTTACGAACTGCTTTACTGCAACGGCGTCGGGCTTGAGGTCGCGATGCAGCTCCCCGACGATACGGTGCGCTGTATAGCCCTCGATCCGACCGGAGGAATAAAGATAGGCGACAGCGTTACCCTTACCGGAGACTGTATAAAGGTCCCCGTGGGAAGGGCTGTGCTCGGCCGTGCGATGGATGTTCTCGGAAGACCCGCGGACGGGGGAAAAGAGATAGAGGCGCCGCGCCTTCCGATTCACCGCGCTCCCCCGGCATTTACCGAGATAGATGCCTCGGTGAGCCTCTTTGAGACGGGGATCAAGGCGATAGACCTTCTGACGCCATACGCAAAGGGCGCGAAGATCGGTCTTTTCGGCGGTGCGGGAGTAGGAAAGACGATGCTCGTAATGGAGCTTACGCGAAACGTTGCCCGATATTCGGGCGGCTGCTCGGTCTTTACGGGAGTCGGCGAGAGGTCGAGGGAGGGAAGTGACCTGCTTCTCGATATGAAGATGTCGGGGGCGCTTTTCAACACCGCGCTTGTTTTCGGGCAGATGAACGAGCCGCCCGGCTCGCGCCTTCGCGTTGCGCTGACGGGATTGACGCTTGCCGAGAGCTTCCGAGATGAGGGCAAGGACGTTTTGCTCTTCATTGACAATATATTCAGATATGTTCAGGCAGGAAACGAGGTCTCGGCACTTCTCGGGCGCCGTCCGGGCGTTGCGGGCTATCAGCCGACACTTGCCGACGAGGTAGGTATGCTCGAAGAGAGGATAGTCAAGACCGGGAGAGGCTCGATAACCTCTGTTCAGGCGGTCTATCTGCCGGCGGACGATACGACAGACCCGGCGGCGGTTGCGATATTCCCGCACCTTGACGCGACTACGGTGCTTTCGCGCGCCGTGGCGGAGCAGGGGATCTACCCCGCGATAGATCCGCTCGCTTCGGATTCGTCCATGCTGACTCCGGCGATCGTCGGGAAGCGGCATTATGAGGTCGCGCTTGCCGTCCGTCGCTGTCTTCAGACCTACGACGAGCTGAAGGATATCATAGCGATCCTCGGTATCGGGGAGCTTTCCGAGGAGGACCGCAAGACTGTCGCGCGCGCGAGAAGGATCAGAAACTTCCTATCGCAGCCCATGGGAGTTGCCGAGTCCTTTACAGGTGTTGAAGGAGTGTTCATCTCGCGGGCAGACACGGTGCGAAGCTTTGCCGAGATCGTGGAGGGAAAGTGCGACGATCTTCCCGAGGAGGCTTTCTTCATGGTCGGCAACATAGATGCCGCGCGTGAGAAGGCAAGAAGGCTCGCAAGATGAGGACTTTTACGTTTGAAATCATTCTTCCCGACGCGGCGGGGCGAAAGATCGAGACATACTCGGTGACGCTTTATACCCGGGCGGGGCAGATAACTCTTCTTGCGGGGCACGCCGATCTTATAACCCTTACCGAAAAGGGAAAGATAACCATTAAGACCGATATGGGAGAGCTGAGCTTATATGCGGAGTCGGGAATGCTTTACGTAAGCGGAGGAAATGCAAGGCTTCTGACCGATACGGCAAATGAAGTATAACATAAAAACAGAGGACCCCCGACAGAGTGCTGTAAGCGCTGGAAAGACAT
>CALYSG010000075.1 GCA_945485605.1 uncultured Clostridia bacterium | reverse complement strand
GGCGAATATTCTGGAAGGTACGGGCGATGCCCGCGTGGACGATCTGATGAGTCTTAAAGAGAGGCGAAGTCTTCAACGCGCTGACTGCCGAGCTTATGAAGCTCGACTCGACGTTTGACCTTATCGAACAAAAAGATGAGCAACGCGAAATTTTCGGATTGCTCGGCAATATAATTCATCTGGGAATGCCCGATGCCGCGCAACGGGTTCTCTATTCGGCGACTGGAGGTAAAGACAAATCTGATGAATGATCCCTACAAAGTTCTCGGCGTCTCACGCGACGCGTCGGATGACGAAATAAAACAGGCGTACAGAAACCTTGTGCGCAAGTACCATCCCGACAAATATCGGGATTCCGATCTTGCCGATATGGCAACCGAAAAAATGAAAGAAATCAATGCCGCATACGAGGAGATACGCGACGAGCGATCGGGCAAGAAAGCATCGTCTTCATCATCTTCTTCGTCTTATTCGGCATATTCGTCGGGGCCGAAGGTCGACAGTGAAGGCGGAACGGGCAACGAGCTTTACCGCAATATAAGAATCGCGATCAACAACCGTCAGATAGATCGCGCCGAATACCTGCTTTCGACAATACCGGTCGACAGACGCGACGCCGAGTGGTACTTCTTAAGCGGAGCCGTTCAGATCGCGCGGGGACACTATGTTGACGCACAGAGCTGTTTTGACAAAGCGTGCGCCATGGATCCCTACAATCAGGAATACTCTGCGGCGCGCGACAATCTGAAAAACCATACTCAGCAGTATAACAGGACCTACTACACGACCTCGCGCAGCGGATGCTCTCTTTGCAGTATATGTTCAACGCTCGCCTGCTTCAACTGTTGCTGTAATCTTTTCGGTGGTTGCAGATGAGCCGCACATCAAAAAAGACCAAGTGCATTGCGCTCTGTGCGATACTCGCGGCACTCGGCATTGCCCTGCTCTTCATAGGATCGATAATCGATGTGCTCGATCTTTCGGCAGCGATGTTTGCATCTATACTCACGGTCATTCCGGTCATAGAGTACGGTAAATACTGGCCGTGGCTGACTTACACTGCAACTGCCGCGGCGGCACTGCTTATCCTTCCGAATAAGTTGCCGGCAATAATGTACCTTCTCGCCGGGTACTATCCGATAATAAAATCAAAGCTCGAAAGGCTGAAAAAGCCGACCGCGTGGATACTTAAATTTCTGATCTTCAACTTTTCTCTTGCCGTAACGACAGTATTCTGCAAATTGTTTCTTCCCGGAGTCGACCTCTCGCTCGTACCGGGACTCGGCGGCGTGTGGAGCTACGTAATACTCTTCGCAACGGGGAACGTAATGTTTTTTCTCTACGACCTGATGCTGTCAAAGATGATACTGCTTTACGTACTAAGGCTCAGGAAAAAGCTCGGTATGAAGAATGAATAACAAAAAATCACACGGCAAAGCAACTTTTCATAAGGATGCTGAACCCCCGACAGATTTTTCAGGTCTGTCGGGGGTTCAACAAAATCGGTAAAGGAACGTACCTCTGCCGGAATTTTTCAACATCTTCATGGTAAGCTCCGATCTCGGAGCTTTTTTATTCCATTACGCCCAGCTCATTGTGCGGGGCTTTTCCTCGGTCATTACGATAGGCTTTAAGAACTCAACAGCTTTCTTAAGTCCCTCGTCGATAGTCATAACGCTGTCCTCATGCTCTATTGAAAGCACTCTGTCATATCCGCAGAGACGGAGATTTGACACAAGGTCTCGCCAGTATGACTCGCCGTTTCCGTATCCGACCGTGCGGAACACCCATGAACGGTTGAGCTCATCGCTGTAATGCTTCGTGTCAAGCACACCGTTCTGCGCCGTGTTGTACTTGTCGATCTTAGTATCCTTTGCATGGACATGATAGATAGCTCCCTTAAGGTAACGAGCCGCCGCAACGGGATCTATACCCTGCCAGATAAGGTGCGACGGATCAAGGTTAGCACCGAGAACCGGGCTGACCTCGTTTCTGAGCTTTAAGCAGGTCTCGGGGTTATATACGCAGAAACCGGGGTGCATCTCGAAGGCTATGTGAGTCACCCCGTGAGCCTCGGCAAACGCGGCGGTATTCTTCCAGTAGGGTATCAGCTTTTCGCTCCACTGCCAGTCAAGGATCTTAAGAAAATCCTCAGGCCACGGGCAGGTCACCCAGTTCGGGTACTTTGAGCCTTCGCTGTCGCCGGGACATCCCGAAAAGCCTACGACGGTGTCGACTCCGAGCTTCTCGGCAAGCAGTACGGCGTTTCTGAAGTCCTTATCGTAAGCCGCTGCGGTCGCCGCATCGGGATGAAGAGGGTTTCCGTGCGCCGCAAGAGCGCAGATCTCAACATCGAATTTCTTGAATGTATCGACAAAAGTATTGAACTTTTCCGTGTCGGCGAGAAGCTCTTCGGGATTGCAGTGAGCCTTACCGGGGTATCCGCCGGCTCCCATCTCAACGGTATGTACGCCGAGTCCGGTGATTATCGTCAGCGATTCCTCAAGGGTCTTTGCCGCGTAAAGGTTTTCAAGTACACTGAGTTTCATTTTTTCTTTTCCTTTCCTGTTTATTTCATCCGATAAACTTCTTCATGGTGACGCAGGGCATCGGCGATTTTCTTCATCTCTTCCAGTGCCGCCGCTTTATTCTCGTATTTTCCCATACGAAGCTGCATATTTCCGGTAGAAACATTTATGGCATAAGGTTCCTCGCCCTTCTTTATCCTTACCGCCTGCGCATAGAGAAACGGAACGAGCGTTTTGCCATCCTGTGAAATAACATACATAGCCGCGCCGGTCGCCCCGTTCGGCATGGAGTTCTCAATCGCACAGTTTACGGCATCCTCGACCGCGTCACGCACGGCATCCTCGACAGTAACGTTGAGGTCGTCAAGTCTTGCGGAAAGCTCTTCTATTGCCTCTCTCAGCTCGTTCGTGTTTTCCATTTTTATTCCTTCCTTATTTATTATCTGTCAAACCTGTAAATATCCCCGGTCTTTGCCGAGATATAAATGCCCTCGAGTATTCGGGTAACGACTATCGCCTGTTCGGGAAGGACGAAGGGAGCCTTATCGTTCACGACCGCGTCGATCCAGAGCCTTGCCTCACGGTCGGCGGGGCTTTCACCCTTCACTCCGTCAAAATAAGCCGCACCCTTTGCGTTCATATCGGGCTTCATAACATACTGTAGGTTCTGTCTGACTCCGTTTATGCGAACGCCGTCAAGCATATCCGCGCCCGCCTTTGTGCCGCAGACGGTGGTTATAGCCTCACGCGTGTCAAGCATATTGATAGCCCACGACGATTCAAGGTTTATCGTTGCGCCGTTTTCCATGACCACGAAGCCGAACGCCGAGTCCTCTACGGTGAACTTTGCGGGATCCCAGTTTCCCCAGGCATTGCCCTGATCGGTCGTGTTGTTAAGCGCGTGATATGTAGTGCCGACGCAGTATTTAGGCTTGTAGTTATCCATAGTCCAGAGCGTTAGGTCGAGCGCATGTGTACCTATATCGATAAGCGGACCTCCCCCCTGCTCGTATTCGTTGAGGAAGACGCCCCAGGTCGGAACTGCACGGCGACGAAGTGCCGTTGCCTTCGCATAATAAATGTCACCGAAGGTACCGGCATCAGCCTCTGCTTTTATGAATCTTGAATCGGCGCGCTGACGGCTCTGATAACCGATAGTAAGCTTCTTGCCGGTGCGGCGGGCAGCATCGAGCATCTTCTGCGCCTCCTCCGAGTTGATCGCCATCGGCTTTTCACACATAACGTGCTTCCCTGCCTCGAGAGAGTCGACCGTGATGAAACTGTGACTGCGGTTAGGCGTCAGGACATGAACGACATCAATGCTCTGATCCTCGAGCAGTTTTCTGTAATCCGTATAAACCGCGCAGTCGGGCGTGCCGTACCTTTCGCGTGCTTTAAGTGCCTTCTCCTCTATAATATCGCAGAAGGCGACCATTCTTACATTTTTTAGTTTTGCGAGAGCCGGCATATGTTTACCGTTTGCGATTCCGCCGCAACCGATTATACCGACGCGGACAATGCTGTTTGCATCCATATTTTTTCTCCTTTACAAATGCGGACTGATTACCGCAGCTTGGTTTAATTATACCATACTGATATTATTTTTCAAGGGGAAAGGCAAAAAAACAACGGGCAAGCCCGTTGTTTTTTAATTTACACAGTTTTTGTAAATATGTATGCTGTCAGTATATGAACTGCTTTTATTGCCCATCGTTACGACGGCGAATCTCTCGCCTGAGGCACTCATACAGACCGAAACGAGGCAGTACCCGGACATATTTTCAAGTCCGCTCTTACCGCCGAGAACGGTAACGCTTCCGAATTTCGGTCCGCCCTTGCCCGCGACAGTCGTCAGCACGAGAGAATTTATGCTGCTGCATTTTCTGTAGTTTCCGACGCATTTCCACTGCTTGGTCGTTATGATATTCTCGCATAGGGGATTGCGCAAAGCGTAAGTAAACATCGTCGCCACATCGCGCATACTCGAATAGTTCTTGCCTCCGTCGTCCTTACCTACGCAGTTTGTGAAGTGTGTATTCGTCATTCCGAGAGCCGCGGCTTTTTCATTCATCTTTACGACGAAAGCCTCCTCACTGCCGGCAAAGTGTTCCGCAAGTCCGTATGCTGCATCTGCACCGGATTGCAGTACCAGTCCGTAAAGGAGATCGATCACGTAGACCTTCTCGGAGCTGACAGCGCCCTCTCCTCCAGGCTCGGTCAGAAAAGCCTTGTTATATGACTTTAGCCTGTCTGAATAAATGAGGTCGACCTCTTCTCCGAGGCGTGCCTTTCCCTCAAGGTAATCGCAGGCAACGACCAGCGTCATGATCTTAGTCATAGAGGCTATCTGCACTCGCTCATCCGGGGAATTCGCATATGTTACTATTCCGGTGTCAATATTGGCAACAAGAGCCGCCTTTGAGCTTATCCCTTCAATAGTTTTGACAGAGGATGAATCAACAGGGCGGTATAGGCTCGTTGATTCCTGCGGAATAGAGTTTGCGGGCAGGTCGGGCATCCCGGGTAAAGGCTTTACAACAGGTGACTCTCCGCCGTTATCGGAGGTCTGATCTCCCGGTCTGACCAGAGGCGGAGTGTTTTTCGGCGACTCGCAAAGTGCGACCGTAACGGCAACTATCACCGAAAACAGCAGCAAAAGCGCCGAAATTATAAAGAGTAAAGTATGAATATGTATGCCTTCGGTGCCGTCGGAAGTCTTGCGGATCACTATTCTGCCGCGCTTCTCGGGCACTCTCGTATTTTTTTCGTTCATGTGAACCTCCGGATCCGATATATATATATTTTACCACCCCAAGCCCGATATGTCAAGCAATGGCGCAAATCGTATAAAAAAGCTCCTGCCGTATTGCTTTGAGTCAAAAAATGTGCTATAATATCGGCAAATAACATACAAGGAGAACTTTTATGGTTTATGAGACTATCGGTATGTCGGAAGAGTTTCCCGAAGCTACTCTGACGACCTATGTTTACGACTACAAAAAGGACATGAAACCGGGACCGCGATGCGGAGTGATAGTATGCCCCGGAGGCGGATACAGCAGTCTTTCGGAACGTGAGGCGGATCCTATAGTGACGAAATTCCTTGCCGCGGGCTTCAATGTCTTTCTTCTTCGCTACTCGGTAAAGGAAAATGCGAAAGACTACGCTCCGCTTAAGCAGGCTGCACACGCAATAGCCTATGTTCGTAAAAATGCCGAACATTATAACATAATGCCCGATCATATATTTATCTGCGGATTCTCTGCGGGCGGACACCTTGCGGCGTCATCGGGCATACTCTGGAACTGCCCCGTTCTCAGGAAAGAATTCGAGGGCGAGCCCGAAGGCATAAACCGCCCCGACGGAATGATACTTTCCTACCCCGTCATCACCGCCGGAGAATTCGCACACAAGAATTCGATCCGCTATGTATCGGGCAATCACGATTACGGTGATTCCGAGATCGAAGAATGGTCGCTTGATAAACATGTAGACGGAACGACACCTCCTGCATTCATCTGGCATACCTTTGAGGACAAGACCGTTCCGGTGCAGAACTCGCTGATGCTCGCAAACGCACTCACCGCCGCGGGCGTGCACTTTGAGCTTCACATATACCCCGTCGGCGTTCACGGACTTTCGCTCGCCACCGAAGAGGTTGCAAACAACAAACCGGAATACGTCCTTCCTTATGTTCAGGGTTGGATCGACCGCGCATGCGAGTTTGTCAAAAAGTATCCCGTGTGGAAAAACTGAAACAAAAAACAAGGACATCCGCCAAGGCGGATGTCCTTGTTTTTTTCTCAGTCTGCGATAACGCTGACCTGCTTTTTGCTCTTTGTTTTGTGCGTAAAGCTGACCTTACCGTCCTTAAGAGCGAAAAGGGTATAATCCTTTCCGACGCCGACGCCTTCACCCGCGAGGATCGCGGAGCCGCGCTGCCTTACGATAATGTTGCCGGCAACGACGTACGAGCCGTCAGCCTTCTTGACACCGAGGCGCTTAGACTCACTGTCACGGCCGTTCTTCGTCGAACCAACGCCCTTTTTATGAGCAAAGAACTGTAATCCGATTCTTAACATCGTTTCATCCTCCGTAATTATTTGCGGATCATTGATAGTCCCTATCGACTACGTTGACTTCAAGGTTGTCATAGTATTCCTCCTGCAGATCCATCAACTGATAGTAATATCCGCAGAAGAGTCCCGACACAGCGTATCTCTTGCGCTCGTCGTTCTCAAACTCGGGAAGCGCCGCCTTTGACCGCACTTTTATCTCGGTCGCGCCTTCATTGACATTATACTCAACATCCGACGCATAAGCGACCTCCGCCGTGTTGACCACAAGCATAGTCATAGCCGAGAGTGCCGCGCAAAGGACATCCTCCCCTGCTTCACCGTAACCGGTGTGACCCTTCTCCTCAAAGCCATAGAAGCTTCCGCTGCTCCTGAAAAAGGTGATCCTTGTCATTATGCCTCGATAGCTGCGATCTGCACCTTGGTGTAAGGCTGTCTGTGACCGATCTTCTTCTTTTCGTTCTTCTTCGACTTGTACTTCAAAACGTAGATCTTCTTGGCTTTACCGTTGCGAAGAACCTTTGCCGAGACCTTCGCTCCTTCAACAGTGGGAGCTCCGACCTTAAGACCGTTGTCTGCGGAAACGGCAAGTACCTTGTCGAAAGTGACGTTCTCACCCTCAGCAACGTCAAGCTTCTCAATGAAGATGATATCTCCCTCGTTGACTTTGTACTGCTTTCCGCCGGTTTCGATAATAGCAAACACGGAAATGTACCTCTCTTTCTCAAAGACTCGCTGATTGCGGCGGTGCGGAATGCACGCTTAAAAAGCCGTAGACAAGCGGCAGATGATATTATACCATATATACGCTTTATTTGTCAAGCATTATTACGGATTTTTATTGACTTCGGGAAAATATTTCTGTATAATTATTCTGAGGTGAGATAAGTTGAAAAAGGATACCATGTTCCGTGTATATATAGCAGCGACAGAGCTTGGATTTGCGACTCCTGCGCAGATCAGCCTTAAAACCGGGCTGTCTGATTCTTACGTAAGAAAAATCGCAAAGCATCTCAAGCACGCAGGAATTTTTACGGAGCACTACATAAAGAAAAGGACCTGCTACAGAGCGGAGAAGCTCACCTATCTCGTCATGGATCCCTCGGAAAACGAATATGATGAAATGACGTCATACAGTCTTGACGAAAGCCTTCGAATAAGGCACAAAAACTTCATTTATACATGCCCAATATTTCCGTCTGAGGAAAGGCTGATAATCTTCATTCTCAGAACGCTCGGAAGCATACCCAAATCGGATAAGCTAATATCATACTGTATGCTTGCACCTCCTAAATTTTCCAAAACGGACTCTGTGGCAATAAAAGGACTTACTCCGGTAGTGCATACCGATCTAATGACGGCAGCAAAACGTATGCGCAGAAAATACTTTGACACAATGCTCCTATTATTTGAAAAAAGGCTTGCAAAACGTGATAATATGTGATATAATAAGCGAGCAATGTTTCCGTAGCTCAGCCGGATAGAGCGACCGCCTCCTAAGGTGTTACTTTATCACTTGCCTTTTCAAAAAAGGCAAGTGGTAATACAAATACAATTTAATAAATGTCGCTATAGCTCAGCCGGATAGAGCGACCGCCTCCTAAGCGGTAGGCCGGAGGTTCGAATCCTCTTAGCGACGCCACAAACAACGCCGAAAGCCTTGATTTTACAAGGTTTTCGGCTTTATTTTTTGTGTGCCTGTGTTTTCGCATAGATGACGAATTAAGGCTGTTTTTTGCTCACGTTTTGCGTGTTCATAGCATACTTGACTGAAAGTAAAGGAGGAACGGCGTATACGGTAGATTATGCTG
>CALYSG010000074.1 GCA_945485605.1 uncultured Clostridia bacterium | reverse complement strand
AGCCTGCCCGGACTATTCGGAAAGCAATGCCCGAACGGCACTTGAAAGCGCCGTCAACGCGATCGGCGGACTCGACTGGGTAAGAAACGGCATGAAAATCGCGATCAAGGCGAATCTCGTTTCATTCATGGCACCCGACCGTGCGGCAACCACTCACCCCGCCCTTCTCTGTGCGCTATGTGATATGCTTACCGAAAGGGGCGCGTCGGTCACTATCGGAGACAGCCCCGGAGGGCTCTACAATGCTGCATTCGTCGGCAAGGTCTATTCGGCAACCGGAATGCACTCGGTTGAAGCTCACGGAGGAAAACTAAACTCGGACTTCGGACAGTCTGAGGCACATTTCCCTGCCGCCGCTCAGGCAAAGAGCTTTACATACACCTCGTACCTTGACGACGCCGACGCGATAATAGATTTCTGCAAGCTTAAATCGCACGGAATGATGGGAATGTCCTGTGCAGTTAAAAATATGTTCGGAGTCGTACCGGGAACCATGAAGCCCGAATATCATTACCGTTATCCGAGTCACGCCGATTTTGCCGATATGCTTGTCGACCTCAACGAATATTTTGCGCCAAAGGTAAAGCTCTGCCTGTGTGATGCAGTCGTAGGTATGGAGGGAAACGGTCCCACAGCGGGCGACCCGAAGCAGATCGGTGCAATCATCGCCTCTGCCTCGCCTTACCTTCTCGATCTCGTAGCTGCAAAAATTATCGGACTTGATATTTCAACAGTACCGACTCTTGAGGCCGCATACCGACGCGGGCTGGCACCCGACAGCGCAGACAAGGTCAACATCTCGGCGGGATACACCTCATTTGTCGTAGGGGATTTCAAAAATCTTCCTCACCATGAGAGCCTTGAATTCGGGAATGACGGCAAGGGCGGTTTTACCGCAAGTGTGCTTAAGTCACTCCTTCAGTCAAAACCGGTCGTGAAAAAATCCGAATGTGTCGGTTGCGGCGTCTGCATGAAGGTCTGCCCCGCCTCGGCTATCGTGATAAAAGACAAAAAAGCCGTCATCAACCGCAAAAAGTGCATAAGATGCTTTTGCTGTCAGGAATTCTGCCCTAAGGGTGCCATGAAAGTCGGCAGGACGCTCATTGCACGTGCGGTGACTCACGGAAAGAAGAGGTAAACCATTGTATAAAATAAAAATTCCGCACTATGTTCTTGATATTACCGAAAGGCTTGAGTCTCACGGATACGAGTGCTTCATAGTCGGCGGCTGCGTGCGCGATGCGCTTTCGGGCAAAGAGCCGCACGATTACGATTTGACTTCCTCGGCAACGCCCGATGAAATGCTTGAGGTATTCTCCGACAAAATCACTATCCCCACCGGTCTTAAGCACGGAACTCTTACGGTCGTCTCTGACGGACATAATCTTGAGATCACGACCTTCCGAACGGACGGCAACTATCTTGACAACAGACACCCGTCGAGCGTCAGCTTCTCTCGCAATATAAAGGATGACCTCTCGCGCAGAGACTTTACAGTAAACGCTATGGCTTATTCTGATCGTACCGGGCTTATTGATCTTTTCGGAGGCATTAAAGACCTTGAAAACGGCATAATAAAATGCGTCGGAGATCCGGATCGAAGGTTCTCGGAGGACGGGCTGAGGATAATGCGCGGACTTCGCTTTGCCTCGGTTCTCGGATTTGAGATCGAGGAAAAGACTGCCTCAAGCATTGAAAGAAAGCGCGAACTGCTTCGTAACATAGCCACGGAAAGACTTCTGTCGGAGCTTTTGAAGCTCGTTTGCGGTATAGCCGCCGATGAGATCCTCGGAAGGTACTTCCGTGTGATCGGCGTTATCTTGCCTGAGCTCCTCCCCTGCGTCGGATTCGACCAGAAAAATCCACACCATGATCTTGATGTCTACGGTCACACGCTTTTAACTCTGAAAAACTGCGAGCGAAGTGATATGATCCTACGGCTCGCGGCACTTTTCCACGACATCGGAAAGCCGGATACATTCACGGTCGATGAAAACGGTATCGGACACTTTCCGGATCATGCAAGGGTCGGCGCCGAAATCACCGACGCGGTCATGAGACGTCTTCACGCATCAAATGAATTGCGCGAAAAGGTAGTAAGACTCGTTGCCGAGCACACGCGGCAGATCGAGCCTGCCGATAAGGCTGTAAAACGTTTTCTCGCCTCGCACAGCGAAGAGGACTTCAAAAGAGCGCTTGCTCTCAGAAAAGCCGACCGCCTCGCTTGTGCCGAAGGCTACCGCAACGTCTCGGACACGGAGAGGATAACCTCTGTACTCGACTCGGTAATAAAAGAGAAAGCCTGCCTCACCCTCGGAGACCTTAACGCAAAGGGACAGGATATGAAGGCACTCGGATTGAGGGGACGCGAAATCGGTGATATGCTTTCTCTTCTTCTTAACAAAGTAATTGACGGTGAACTTGAAAACAATCGGGATATTCTTATCGAATACGCTGAAAAGCACAAAAATTCAGTTGACACGCGCATAAAATAATGATATAATGCCAATGAATACTTTAATTGGAGGTAACCTATGAAAAAACGGATCATTGCGCTGGCACTCGTGCTGGTAATGTTGATCACGGCTCTCTGCGCCTGCACCACCGGTAACACGGACAACGGAAAAGATTCCGAAACCCAAAACAGCGAAGAAACAACCGGGAATTCGAACGGAAGCGTAACCGACAGTCAGACAAAAGAGCCCTCGTATTACGAAACGCCCGACGATCTCGGAACAATGAACCTCGGAAAAACAATCCATCTCCTCTGCTGGGAAGCCGAGCAGCCCGAATTCGAGATCGAAGGTCAGACCGGAGACTCTGTGACCGATGCTATCTACTTCAAAAACCAAGCTGTGGAAGCCCGTCTCGGTGTCACCCTTGATTTTGAAATGACCCCCGGTAACTTCGCCAACCGCAAAGCTTTCATAGAGAAGGTCGAATCTGGGAAGTCCAACAAGGACTACGACATAGTAGCCTGCTACTCCATGACATCGTCCTCTCTCGCACTTAAGGGACTTTCGGAGGACCTTCTTTCACTTGATTACTTAAATTTCGATAAACCGTGGTGGCCCGATTCTCTCGTAAGTCAGGCAACGATCAACGACAAGTTATATTTCGCATCCGGTGATATCTCTACCAACCTTCTCCATATGATGTATGCGACATTCTTCAACAAGACTATGTTTGAGGAATTTGATGAACTCAAGGACATCGATCCATACAAGCTCGTCACCGGTAAGAAATGGACCGTCGATAGAATGATCCAGCTCTGCTCAAAGGTCAGCGGTACTACATCCACCGGAGAGATCAAGGGCCTTTCCATAAGGGACCTTAACTATGATGCCTTCTATACGAGCTGCGGGCTCAAGACGATAGAAAAGACCGATGATAAGCTCGTCATCTCGGAAGACTTCAAGCCGAGCTCACAAAAGACCATACAACTCATCGATAAGCTGGTTAACTTTGTAAGCGGAAAATACGTTCTCGCTGTAGGCAGCGGCTCAAGCGCTCAGCCCTTCGCCGAAAACCGTGCACTCTTCACGATCGACAGATCCTACCTTCCCATCGTCAGCAAGAACATGATCGAAGCGGGCGACAGCATAGTATTCGGTGTTATTCCCTGCCCAATGTATGACACGAAGCAGGATAACTACGTTACCGTTGTCGGATTCCCTTACACGATGTACCAGATAACCTCCTACTCCAATATCAAGAACGAGTCTTCTGCCGTACTTGAGTGCCTCGCTGCCGAGGGCTTTCGCCGCGTAACTCCCGCACTCTTCGAAAAGACAATGAAGGTCAAGAACACCTCGGATAAGAATACCGCCGAGATGTACGACATAATCAAATCAACGGTCTACTTCGATCTCGGAAGGATCTTTGCAATGAACTTCAGCGAATGGACCTATAAGATTTTCCGCGATTGCCTTGCAACCGCTAACAATTCATTCTCAACGAGCTACAGATCAAACTCGATCACTATCCAAAAGGCTCTCGACGAAGAGATCAACCCCTACTTTTTCGGATCTAAATAATTAGCAAAAGGATTTCAAAGATGACACTTTTTGACGAACTCAAAGCACGCGGTCTCGTGGCACAGGTAACCGACGAGCCCGAGATAAAAGAACTGATAAATAACGGAAAAGCTACGTTTTATATTGGCTTTGACCCGACAGCCGATTCTCTGACCGCCGGTCATTTTATGGCTCTTACGCTCATGAAAAGGCTTCAAAGCGCCGGAAACCGTCCGATCGCCCTTATAGGAGGCGGCACGGGCATGATAGGTGACCCGTCCGGCAGAACCGATATGCGCAAAATGATGACGCAGGAGACAATCGACCACAACTGTGAATGCTTCCGCCGCCAGATGAGCCGCTTTATCGACTTCTCGGACGGTAAGGCTCTCATGGTAAACAATGCCGATTGGCTCCTCGGTCTCAACTACATTGAATTCATACGCGATATAGGTCCCCACTTCAGCGTCAATAAGATGCTGAGCGCCGAATGCTATAAGCAGAGGCTCGAAAAGGGTCTGTCCTTCCTCGAATTCAACTATATGTTGCTTCAGAGCTATGACTTCTACGAGCTATATCAGAGATACGGATGCAATATCCAGTGCGGAGGCGACGACCAGTGGTCGAATATGCTCGGCGGTACCGAGCTTATCCGCCGTAAGCTCGGTAAAGATGCTTACGCCCTTACGATCCCGCTTCTCTGCGACTCCAACGGACATAAAATGGGCAAGACCGCCGGGAACGCCGTATGGCTCGATCCCGATAAGACCTCACCGTATGACTTCTATCAGTACTGGCGTAACGTCGGCGACGCCGATGTCCTCAAGTGCATAAGAGTTCTCACCTTCCTTCCTGTCGAACAGATCGAGGAAATGAGCTCGTGGGAGGGGGCAAAGCTCAACGAGGCAAAGGACATCCTCGCCTACGAGCTTACAAGCCTCGTTCACGGCGAAGAAGAGGCAAACAAGGCGAGAGCCGGTGCAAGAGCGCTCTTCTCTGCCGGAGCCGATGCCGAGATCCCTACCGCAGCTATCCAAGACAGCGATCTCACCGACGGCGCAATAGATGTTCTTACTCTCCTCGTGAAATCGGGACTCGTTGCCTCAAAATCCGAGGCGCGCCGCGCGGTCGAGCAGGGCGGAGTTACCGCTGACGGAGAAAAGGTCAGCGATATAAAGGCAACATTTGCAAAGGATGCGCTAAAAAAAGGGATCGTCCTTCGCAGAGGCAAAAAGGCGTTCAAAAAGGTTATTTGCAACTGACATCAGACACGAACAATCATAACCATAGAAAAAAAGAGTGTATCCAAAAAGTCATGACCACCGGCTCAGCCGGTGGTCATGACTTTTTATTTGTTTTTCTCAATCAAGCCCGAGAAATACGAGCAGAACGGTTATATCGGCAGGGTTGACGCCGCTGATGCGCGAAGCCTGCCCTACCGTGAGAGGTCTCACCGCGGCGAGCTTCTGTGCCGCTTCAAGTCTCAGTCCCTTGATCTCTTTGTAATCAAGGTCGGGCGATAGGCGCTTTTCTTCGAGCTTTGCATGCCTTGCGACCTCGGCGATCTCCTTCTTTATATATCCCGCGTATTTCACGCTGACCTCGACCGTCGTCGCCGCGCCTTTCGGAATTTTAGGACGAGCAGAGTCTATCTGCAAAAGAGCCTCATAGCTTATCGCCGGTCGGCGCAGAAGATCTGCAAGCGACACGCCGGCACTCACGGGAGTCTCTCCGATCGAAGAGAGAAAGCCGTTCACCTTTTCGGGAGAAAGAAAGGTCGTCTCAAGGCGTTTGATCTCTGCCTCTTCGGCGGATCTCTTTGCTTCAAATTCCGCGTAACGCTCATCGGATATCAGCCCCACCCTGTGCCCGATCGGAGTCAGACGAAGGTCAGCGTTATCCTGCCTCAGAAGAAGCCTGTATTCAGCTCTCGAGGTCATCATACGATAGGGCTCGTTAGTACCTTTCGTCACGAGATCGTCGATAAGCGTGCCTATATAACTGTTGTCGCGGGTTAGGATCAAAGGAGGCTCGCCCTTGATCTTAAGGGCTGCATTGATCCCGGCAACAAGTCCCTGTGCCGCCGCCTCCTCATAGCCCGAGGTCCCGTTGAACTGTCCCGCACCGTACAGTCCTCCTATCGTCTTGAATTCAAGAGTCGGGAGGAGCTGCGTCGGATCGGCGCAATCGTACTCTATAGCGTAAGCATAGCGCATGATCTCGGCGCTCTCAAATCCCTTAAGAGAATGTATCATATCCTGCTGAACGTCGGCAGGCATAGATGTCGAAAAGCCCTGTATATACATCTCATCCGTATCTTTTCCGATCGGCTCGACAAAGAGCTGATGCCTCGGCTTATCGGCAAAGCGGACTACCTTGTCCTCTATTGACGGACAATAGCGCGGTCCGGTACCCCGTATCTGCCCCGAATACATCGCCGAACGGTTTATGTTTTCCCTTATTATCCTGTGCGTCTCGCTGTTCGTGTAAACAATATGACAGGGATACTGAGGGACGGAATCAAGGTCTTCCTTGGTTCTCGCCGAGTACGGCGTAACAGGACGCTCGCCGGACTGAATGTCAAGGCACGAAAAATCTATCGAGCGACGGTTTACCCTTGCGGGAGTTCCGGTCTTGAAACGCATAAGCCGAACTCCGAGGGCTTCAAGCGAGGCGCTCAGACCTTCTGCGGCGAGCGAGCCGTCGGGTCCGCCGGGATAGTTGACGTTACCGACAAAGATCCTGCCACTGAGGTATGTTCCGGTCGCAATAATTGCCGAGCGGCAGGAAAAGATCTCTCCGAGCCTCGTTTTAACGCCGCAAACGTGTATCCCGTTGCCTTCGCCTTCGGTGAGTATTTCCGTAACCTCGCCCTGAATGAGCCGAAGGTTCTCCTGCTTTTCGAGCACCGATTTCATAATGCAGTGATACCTTACGCGGTCAGCCTGATTTCTCTTTGAATGAACGGCGGCTCCCTTGCCGAGGTTCAGAGTCCTCGACTGAAGCATCGTAAGATCTGCAGAGCGTCCCATCTCGCCGCCGAGCGCGTCGAGCTCAAACACAAGGTGCCCTTTCCCGGTGCCTCCTATCGAAGGGTTGCACGGCATATTCGCCACACCGTCGAGTGACAGCGTGAAAAGCACCGTATCAAGTCCGAGCCTTGCCGCCGCCAACGCCGCCTCGATCCCCGCGTGCCCCGCACCTATGACGGCAACGTCTGTTCTGTTATTTATATCAGTCTCCATATAATTGATCCTTCTGAATTTTATGATTATATTATAACCGTTTCGAACCGTCACGTCAATAGCAGTTCTGAACATTGTATACACTTGACTTTTCGAACTGTTTATGATATAATAAGTCAACCATATGAAAGGAGATATACAGTATGAAAAAACACATGAAAGTCCTCGCTCTGATGCTTGCGATGCTTCTATGCGCGCCTCTGCTCTTCTCGTGCGGAGAAACAAAGAATGACGACAATGTATCGAGAATGACAATCGATATAAACCCGTCGGTCGAATTCATCGTTGATTCGGAAAACAAGGTCGTGACCGCAACAGCTCTCAACGATGACGGTGCCGTGATACTTGCGGGCGAGACATTCGTCGGTATGACCTCCGAGGAGGCAGCCGCTCTGGTCGTCTCGATCGCCACCGATCAGGGATATCTTGTAAAGGGTTCTGTTGAGGTTGGCAAAAACGAGATCAAAATCAGCGTCACCGGCGACGAAGCCGTCGCAAAGGATCTCTACAATAAGGTCTCTGCGAAGATAGAAAAGTTCGTAAAATCGCACGAGCTTGAAGCAGCCGTAGTCAAGGCGGAAGCCCTCGGTCACGAGGCTCTCGCACAGATGGCTGCGCACGTCACAGCCGGGCTTGAGTACGAGGACGCACTTGAAATGTCCGATGAGGAGCTTCTGAGACTGATAAAACTCTCTCGAATAGAGACCGCCGAGCTCGTCTCCGCCGAAATGAGAGAGCGCTATTATCAGTTCCGCGACTACAAGCTTTGCCTCGCCGAAAGCGAAGCAGTCCTTGAGATCATCGGAACAGCCGACGAAAAATACAAACAGTTTGTCGATGATTACCGAAAGGCTATCGAAGCACTGGAGAATGCGCTTGATGCCCTCACAAAGGCTCAGAATGAGTATCTGTTCTCCGAAGACAGCAACTATCAGAAAACGCTAAAAGCAGTGCTTGAAGCAAAGGCTGAATATCAGGAAAAGAGAGCCGAGGCAGAAAGCCTTGCCGACGGGACCGAGAAAGCGGCAATGCTCCTGATGGTCCGGCATATGGAGGAGAGCCTTAAGCTCACCGAAAAGGCTCTTGAGACCTACTACGCCGTCGCAAACGCCGCGATCGAAAGTGCAAAATCACTTCTCAATACCGCTATATCCGCTATGAAGGAAAAAGAGAAAGAATTCCCGGAGGAGATAAAGTCGACCCTCACCGCAAAGGCAGCAGAGATAGACACAAAGGTAAACGAATCCAAAGCAACCTTCTGCGATGAATTTGAAAAGGCTCACAAGGATGACATAGAGGCGTACGATAAGATGATCGCCGACCTTAAAGAGAAATACTCGAAGCCGACCGGCGAGACC
>CALYSG010000073.1 GCA_945485605.1 uncultured Clostridia bacterium | reverse complement strand
TTACATCGGGCGGAGATGCCCCGGGGATGAACGCGTCTGTCCGAGCAATCGCACGCAGAGCCTCCGAAAAGGGACTCACCGCAGTCGGTATCGAGGGCGGTTACAGCGGACTCATCGCCAATAAGATAGTCGAGCTCACCCCGGCAAAGCTCGAAAACGTCATAAACCGCGGCGGAACGGCGATCTATACCGACCGTTGCCCCGAATTCAAGACCGAAGAGGGTATGCGCAAGGCTATCGAGACCTGCCGCAAGAATGAGATCGACGCGATAATAGCCATCGGCGGAGACGGGACCTTCCGCGGAGCGACAGACCTGACAAATCACGGCATCCCCACGATAGGTGTCACGGGCACTATAGACAACGATATAACGGCTACCGACTATACGGTAGGCTTCGATACCGCGCAGAACACCGCCATGGTCATGATAGACCGGCTGCGCGATACAGGCAGCTCGCATGCCCGCGGGTGCGTCGTAGAGCTTATGGGACGTGACTGCGGCGAGCTTGCCCTCCGTGTCGGTATAGCTTCGGGTGCCGATGCCATAGTTATCCCCGAAATTCCATTTGACGAGGAAGCGGCTCTCGAAAATCTCAAGCTCGCAAGAGCCGGCGGTCAGAGAGCAATCATCGTATGCGTCAGCGAAGGTGTCACCGCCCCCGACGGCAGACCCTACGCCGAATACTTCAATGAGAAGATCCACGATGTCGTCGGCATCGAATCAAGATTCATACGCCTTGCCCATGTTCAGCGCGGCGGAGATCCGACCGCACGCGACCGCATAACGGCTTCGGCTATGGCGGCGAAGGCCATCGACCTTCTCCTTGAAGGCAAGAGCAACCTTGTCGTATGCGAGCGCGATTCAAAGATCGTCGCGGTCGACATCAACTGGGCTCTCGCCGCGGACAGGCTCTACAAGAACAAGCTGAAGCCCGGCGACCTTGACAAATTCTCGGAAGAAGAAGTAAACGCCATGAGGGCGCTCGCCGACCAGAGACGCGCCGAGATCCGCGAGCTTTACGATCTCGGGCTGTCACTTTCAAAGGCTATGAACTGAATATCTTCAGGGTGGGACTTCCGCAAAAAGGCGCGGCGGTCCCTCTCCTGCTGTTTACAAAAGCCCTTTTTTGTGATAAAATAGAAGGTAATCAAATCTCCCGGAGGAATACGGATAAATGTCAATGCGACTCGACCGCTTTCTGAGCACGACCGGCGTAGCCTCAAGAAGCGAGGCTCCGCGTTTAATCAAAAAAGGAAGGATCACGGTAAACGGTACACCGGCAAAGCGCCACGACGACCGCGTGGAACCAAAAACCGATGAAATATGCCTTGACGGTTCGCCGATAACTTACCGCGAGCACACCTACATAATGCTGAACAAGCCGCAGGGCTACGTCAGTGCGACCGAGGATCTCGGATTGCCGACCGTCCTTGAGCTTCTTCCGCCCGAGCTGCGCCGCGGACTATTCCCTTCGGGACGGCTCGATCGTGACACGGTGGGGCTTATGTTGCTGACCGACGACGGTGAGCTGTCTCACTTTCTGCTCTCTCCGGTCAGCCATCTGCCGAAGACCTACTTTTTCCGCTGTGGATCTCAAATTTCGGAGGAAGCTGCCGAAAAGCTGCGCACGGGTGTCGAGCTGAACGGTGACGGAATAACGAAGCCCGCCGAGCTGGCCCTCTCCGATACCCGAACCGAGGGGCAGATAACAATAACCGAAGGAAGATACCATCAGATAAAGCGTATGTTCGCCGCCGTCGGAAACGTAATAACCTACCTTCGCCGGGTGAGCATCGGAGAGCTGTCGCTCGACCCTTCCCTTCCCGAAGGTGAGTGGCGGTACCTCAACGAAGAGGAGATCTCCTCGCTTCAGAAACACAACAGAAACCGAAAGTAATATAAAAAGGACAACAACATATGACGATCAATGAAACAATCGCAAAAGAGCTCGGTCTGTCGGTATCTCAGGTTGAGAAGACCGTCGCCCTTATCGACGAGGGCAACACCATTCCGTTCATCGCAAGGTACAGAAAAGAGGTCACCGGCTCGCTCGACGATACGGTGCTGAGAGACCTTGACGACCGCCTGACCTATCTCCGCAACATCGAAAAACGCCGTGAAGAGGTAAAAGCGCTCATCGAGGCGCAGGGAAAGCTCACCCCCGAGCTTGTCACGGCAATCGACGCCGCCTCGACAATAACCGAGGTCGACGACATCTACCGCCCCTACCGTCCGAAGCGCAAGACCCGCGCCTCGGTCGCACGTGAGAAGGGGCTTGAGGGACTTGCTCAGCTCATTATGCAACAGCTCGACACCTACGAGCCTT
Organism: uncultured Clostridia bacterium; assembly: GCA_945485605.1. Lineage (GTDB taxonomy): Bacteria > Bacillota > Clostridia > Oscillospirales > CAG-272 > RGIG3994. Next base: position 6,493 of record CALYSG010000073.1, on the reverse strand, counting down.
CGCTCGAGGCGCAGGCAAAAACCTTCGTTGACCCCGAAAAGGGAGTCGAAAGCGTCGAAGATGCCTTCGCGGGTGCGCGCGACATAATCGCAGAGGATGTATCGGATAACGCAGATTTCAGAAAGCAGCTGAGACTTATCACCTTCAATAACGGTACGCTTGTCACCTCCGGTACAAAAGAGGAAGACTCGGTCTACAATATGTATTACGACTACAAGGAGCCGCTGAAGAAGGTCCCGGATCACAGGATCCTTGCCATCAACCGCGGCGAAAAGGAAGAATTCCTGAAGGTCTCGATAGACCTGCCTGAGGAATACGCGATAAACTACCTTTTCAATGAGCTTATAACAAACGCGAAAAGCCCCGCGTCAAAGCAGCTCTGCTCGGCGATCATCGACGGATACGAAAGACTTATCTCGCCCTCGATCGAGCGCGAGATCCGCTCGGATATGTTCGACCGCGCGGGAGAGGGAGCAATAAAGCTGTTTTCCGATAACCTCTCGCATCTTCTTATGCAACCCCCGATAAAGGGCAAGACCGTCCTCGGCTTTGACCCGGGCTACAGAACGGGATGCAAGCTCGCCGTCGTCGACCGCACGGGCAAGGTCCTCGACACTGCGGTCATCTACCCGACAAAGCCGCAGGAAAGAATAGAAGAGAGCGGCAGAACCGTCAGGCGACTCATCTCAAAGTACGGAGTCAATGTCATAGCAATCGGCAACGGAACTGCATCGAAGGAGAGCGAGATCTTCATCGCCAACCTGCTCAAGACCATCCCCGAGGCAGGCTGTAAATATATTATGGTAAGCGAAGCCGGTGCCTCGGTCTATTCTGCCTCTAAGCTCGGCGCCGACGAATTTCCCGATTTTGATGTGACACAGAGATCGGCGGTTTCCATCGCGAGAAGACTTCAGGATCCCCTTGCCGAGCTCGTCAAGATCGACCCGAAGTCGATAGGTGTCGGTCAGTATCAGCACGATATGAAGCCCGCAAGGCTTGACAGCGCCCTCACCGGAGTTGTCGAGGACTGCGTCAACAGCGTCGGAGTCGACCTCAATACGGCGTCACATTCATTGCTTTCCTACATTTCGGGTATCAACGCTACGACGGCAAAGAATATAGTAAAGTACCGTGAGGAAAACGGAGAATTCAGAACACGTGCGCAGATACTCAAGGTTCCGAAGATAGGAGCAAAGGCTTTCGAGCAGTGCGCGGGCTTCCTCCGCGTGCCGGGTTCTTCAGAGATCCTTGACAATACCGGAGTTCACCCCGAATCCTACGAAGCGGCAAAAAAGCTTCTCGATACCTTCGGCTATACCGAAGAGGACGTGCGTACCGGAAAGCTCTCCGAGCTCCGCGCCAAGCTCAACCGCGCCGGAGTAAAAGCTGTCTCGGAGAGCCTCGGGATCGGTGAGCCTACCCTGCTCGACATCGTCGCCGAGCTCGAAAAGCCGGGGCGCGATATCCGCGATTCCTTCACCCCGCCCGTGCTGCGCGATGACATAATGGATATGTCAGACCTGAAGCCCGGTATGCTCCTGACCGGAACGGTCCGAAACGTAATAGATTTCGGAGCCTTCGTCGATATCGGAGTGCATCAGGACGGACTCGTGCATATCTCCGCCATGTCCGAAAAATACGTGAAACACCCGACGGAGATCGTATCTGTCGGAGACATCGTGAAGGTCAGAATCCTCTCTGTCGACGAGAAACGCAAGCGTATAGGTCTCTCTATGTTGGGGGAGGACGGCAAGAATCTTAATATATTAAAAAAATAAGTTTCCGCACAAGATGATTGCCATGGCTCGCGCTCATATTTGTTGGTCATGTTGCACAAGGAAAACGTTGAAAATTTGGGGAAATAGGCTCTTCCATTTTGGCGTGAAAATTGATATAATATTAGAAGCAAATTTTATATGCATCCGGCGAGATCCGATGATGCAGAAAGGATAGTATATGGCAAGTGTTTCCTTAAAGCACATTTATAAGAAGTACCCCGGCGGCGTTACCGCTGTATCTGACTTCAACCTTGAAATAAAAGACAAGGAATTTCTCGTTCTCGTCGGTCCCTCCGGTTGCGGAAAAACAACTACTCTCCGTATGATCGCCGGACTTGAGGAGATCTCCGAAGGCGAGCTCTTCATCGGCGACAGACTCGTAAACGATGTCGCACCTAAGGACAGAAAGATCGCGATGGTGTTCCAGAACTATGCTCTGTACCCGCACATGACGGTCTTTGAGAACATGGCTTTCGGACTTAAGCTCAGCAAGACACCGAAGGAAGAGATCAAGCGCCGCGTCGAGGAAGCCGCCCGCATACTTGATATCTCGCACCTTCTCGACAGAAAGCCGAAGGCTCTGTCAGGCGGTCAGAAGCAGCGTGTCGCTCTCGGACGTGCTATCGTACGTAACCCGAAGGTCTTCCTTCTTGACGAGCCTCTTTCAAACCTTGACGCTAAGCTCCGTGCATCCATGAGAACCGAGCTTACGAAGCTGCACGACAGAGTTCAGACAACGTTCATTTACGTTACCCATGACCAGACCGAGGCTATGACCATGGCGACGCGTATCGTCGTTATGAAGGACGGTCTCATTCAGCAGGTCGATACTCCTCAGACGATCTACGACTCCCCCTGCAACCTCTTCGTCGCGGGCTTCATAGGAACACCTCAGATGAACTTCATCAACGCCACGCTTGAAAAGAAGGGCGAGGATGTTTACGTCAACTTTGAGGGCAACACGATCAAGCTCCCCGCCGAGAAGGCAAACAACCCGGCTCTTCAGGAATATATGGGTCAGGACGTAATAATCGGTCTCCGTCCCGAGGCGCTTCACGACGAGCCCATGCACCTTGCGGCATTTGCCGAGAGCACGATCGACGCTCATGTTGACGTCACCGAGCTTATGGGTGCCGAGATCTACCTCTACCTCACCGTCGGCGAGACCAGCCTTATCGCCCGCGTCAATTCGCGCTCGACAAGCCGTGCCGGCGACGATATCAAGGTTGCTCTCGACGTATCGCGTCTCCATATCTTCGATAAGGATACCGAGCGTTGCATCTGCCACTGATCTGATACTTAATACCGTCCCGTGCAAAAGCATGGGACGGTTTTTTCTTTTATCCTGTCTTTTACTCTTGAAAAAAAGGGCAAAAAGCGTTATAATTATCATCGGAAATACTTTTTTGAGAACGGAAGAAAATGAAGCTGATAATTGCCGAAAAACCGAGCCTTGCGCGCAATATTGCCGCCGGGATCGGGGAGAAGAGCATCCGACGCGACGGATACCTTGAAAGTCAGAATTACATAATAAGCTGGGCGTTCGGTCACCTCTTTTCGCTCTGCGATATTGAACACTATCAGAAGGGCGCGCCCGACGGCAGATGGACTGTCGACGGTCTTCCCTGTTGCCCCGACCGCTTTGAATACGAGCTCAGAAAAGGAAAAAACGGAAAAGACGATCCGGGGATCAAGAAACAGTTCGAAACGATCTGCCGTCTATGCGCCGATCAGCGCGTAGATACAATTGTAAATGCAGGCGATGCCGACCGAGAAGGTGAGATCATCGTTCGCCTCTGCATAGATCACGCGCGCCTGCGCTTCCCTCAGATAGGAAAAAAACCGCTCATGCGTCTATGGCTCCCGGATCAGACCCCGCAGACGGTTGCAAAGGCGCTCTCAAAGCTGTGTCCCGAAGCCGATTACGACCGCCTTGCCGACGAGGGATTTGCGAGAACCTACATAGACTGGCTCTACGGCATAAATCTTACGCGCTACGCCACCCTGAAAACGGGTCAGCTCCTTCGCGTCGGGCGCGTGATAGTACCGATCGTGAAGGCTATCTATGACCGCGATATGGAGATAAGAAACTTCGTCCCCGAAAAGTACCTCCTGCCGACCAGCCGCGAAAAGACCGCGGGAGAAAAGGTAGAGCTCGTCTCAAAAAAGAGATTTGAGCCGAATGACCTTGAGAAGGCACAGGCTCTATGCGAGGAATACAACGCCGCGGGCGCGACCGTAACCGACGTGAAGCGAAAAAAAGATACTCTCGCCCCCGGAAAGCTCTACTCTCTGACAAAACTCCAGAACTACCTCGGAAAAAAATACAAAATGCCGATGGAGTCTTCGCTGAAATACGCTCAGTCGCTCTACGAAAAGGGCTACCTTACCTACCCTCGAACCAACTCCGAATACCTTGCGACCGCCGAGAAGGACAAGATAGCGCAGATCATAGCGGGATGCAAAAAACTCGGCTACCCCGTAAAACTCAAGACAGGAAAATCGATCTTCGACGACTCAAAAATAGAGTCCCACTCGGCACTTACCCCCACATATAAAATACCGAAAAAGCAGGACCTCAGCGAAGACGAATACAAGGTCTATGCCGCCGTTATGAGGCGATTTGTCGCCGTCTTCTGCGAAAACGACTGCATCATCGAGCGTACACAGATCACCGTCCGCGTAAACGCAAAGGAGCCCGAGGATTTCATCCTGAAGGGCACGGTAATTCTCGAGCCGGGCTGGACAGCCTTCGACGACCCGACGACGAAGGACAGACTGCTCCCGAAGCTCTCGAAGGGCGACGCGGTGAACATAAAATTTTTCCCCGGTGAAAAGGAAACTACGCCGCCGAAGCATTACACGATAGAAACGCTCAATAATTACCTCAAAAACCCGTTCAAAGAGGAAAAAGCCGCCGCACGTGAGGCGGCGGCAAGTGAAAACGGCGAGCAGGTAAACGATGACGACGACTATCGCGCGGTCTTTGAGGGACTTGAGCTCGGGACCGAGGCGACCCGCACGGGAATCATCGACAATGCAAAAAAAAGCTCCTACATCGAGCTGAAAAAGGACGTATACCGTATCCTTCCCGCCGGAGAGTTCCTGATAGAATCACTCGAACGGATGAATATCTCGATGGATAAGTACAAGACCTCTGAGCTCGGCAGAGCCTTAAAGCAGGTCTACCACGGCAAAATAAAGGTAAAAGACAGCATTGATATGGCTGTTGCCGAGATAAAAAAGGTCTTCGAGACCGACGGTGACAGCACGGGCTTTATCGGTGACAGCGTCGGAAACTGCCCTATCTGCGGCAAGCCAGTATGCCGCAGGGGAAGGTTCTACGGCTGCTCCGGATATTCCGAAACACATTGCAATTTTTCCGTGAATACATATATATGCGGAAAGGCAATAAGCCTTGACGCCATGCGCCGCCTTCTCGCCGAAGGCTCGACCGGAATGATCGACGGCTTCAGATCAAAGAACGGTAACAGCTTCAGCGCCGCTCTTGTATTAAAAGACGGCAAGGCTGTGTTTGACTTTCCGGAAAGGAAAGCCTCTCCCCCACCTCAGCAGCAGCCGACTCCCTACGGACTCTGCCCGAAATGCGGCAGACCTATAATCAAAGGAAGAACCGCTTTCGGTTGCTCGGGTTGGAAGGAAGGTTGCGACTACAGGAGACCCTTTTTGCCGACAGATGCCGGCAACGAATGAAAATATCAATATCCACGGTCTTTATACCCGTGTGAAAGGACGTATCATGGCAAAGCTCTATTTCAAATACGGAGCTATGGGAAGCTCCAAAACCGCTCAGGCTCTCATCACAAAATTCAATTATGAGGAGCGCGGAATGAAGGTATGGCTCGTCAAGCCCTCCACCGACTCGCGCGACGGAAAGAACACCGTTATGTCAAGAATAGGTCTCTCTGCCGAGGCGCAGGCGCTATCTTTGACCGACGATATAATCTCGGAATTCCGTAAAAGAGAGCACACCGACGTAATCATCGCCGACGAGTGCCAGTTCTTCTCCGAAGATCAGATTGATCAGTTCAGATACATAGTCGATTTTCTAAACATTCCCGTTCTGTGCTTCGGGCTCCGCACCGACTTCCGTACCCGTCTCTTCCCGGGGAGTCGCCGACTTTTTGAGGTCGCAGACTCGATAACGGAAATAAAAACCATCTGCGAATGCGGCAGCAAGGCAATAGTTAACGCCCGTATAGACGGAGAAGGCAGAGTTCTTACCGAAGGCGAGCAGGTCTTTCTCGGCGGCAACGACAGCTATATCGCAATGTGCCACGCCTGTTATATAAAGGCCCAGAAGGCGCAGAAGGAATAAAGAAAAGCAAAAAGAGCCGAGCGCAAATAAGCGTATCGGCTCTTTTTATCCGGTAAAGCTGATTATTTCTTGCCGGTAGTTGCCGCCTTGGCGACGTCCTTCTTCTCAGCCTTGTTGTAACAGGCTTCGCAAAGATCCTTTCCGTCCTTTGATTTATAGTTCTTGAACAGACCGACACTCTTTTCGGAAATTATAACTTTACCGCATGCAGCGCATACAACAGGCTTGCTGATAATAAATGACATAATACGTCCCTCCAAAAATATAATGTTCAAATAAAGCTGAAACACTACGGTCGATATTATATTATCACACTTCGTTTTTTTTGTCAATGGGTTTCAGAATTATTTTACTTTAATTGATATAATTAACACGT
>CALYSG010000072.1 GCA_945485605.1 uncultured Clostridia bacterium | reverse complement strand
GCAGAATTTCTCCGCGAGCGGAGAAATTCCGAGGGTTTTTGAGAAGTCCGAAAAAGGCTGCTTGCAGACTTTTGAGGTCCTTCCTCAAAAAACCGTCAAAGTTTCGGCTCCGCCGAAATGCCCCGAGTCAAGTCCTCTACTCCCATAATCCGCCTGCAAGTTCTTTGAAAGGGTGCGGGAAAACTTTCTTTCAAGAAAGTTTTCCTGCGTCTCCGCGTCTACCGTAGTGTCTCCGCGTCTACCGTAGTGTCTCCGCGTCTACCGTAGTATCTCCGCGTCTCCCGTAGCGTCTCCGGCGTCTCCCGTAGCGTCTCCGGCGTCTTATTCATCCACGCAGGGAAAGAGCCGTGAAAATCACTCGCCGAGCATATGGTCGACCGCGTGCATAACGCCGAGCTTGCCGTATTCGTAGGACAGTCCGCCCTGCATATACGAGGTGTACGGCGGCTTCAGCGGTCCGTCACAGCTCAGCTCGATGGTCGATCCGACCGTGAATGAACCTCCCGCCATGATCTCCTCGTCCTCGTATCCCGGCATCGAGTCGGGCTGAGGCACGACGTATGACTCTATCGGCGAGCCCTTCTGGAGCCCGCGGCAGAACTTTATCAGATTCTCCGCACTGTTAAGGTCGACCGTCTGGACAATATCGGTCCTCGTATCGGTGTACTTCGGGTCGACTCCGCAAAAGCCCGCGAGCTCAAGCAGGTGCGAGGCGAAGATCATCGACTTTATAGCCATTCTCGTAACCGAGGGTGCCATAAAAAGTCCTTTATAGAGCGACGAGAGCTGATTGAGGTTCGCACCGAGATCCTTGCCTATGCAGGGAGAGGTCAGTCTCTCCGCAACGTCGTTTATGAGATCCTTTCTGCCGACACAGTAGGCACCGCTGACGGCGATCCCCGCGCCCGGGTTCTTCATCATAGAGCCGACAGCGATGTCCGCACCGACGTGCGTCGGCTCAAGCTCCTCGGTGAACTCTCCGTAGCAGTTATCGACGAAGACTATCGCCTCTGGGGCTGTGCGCTTCACGAGTGAGATCGCCTTCTCTATCTTATCAATGGTAAGGCTCTTACGCGAGGCGTAGCCCTTGCTTCTCTGTATATGTACGAGCCTGACGCCGCCCTTTTTCAGCCTTTCCTCTATCGCAGGAAGGTCAAATTCGCTGTTCACAAGCTCGATAGCCTCGTATTTCACGCCGTTCGCCATAAGAGAATTTCGGCTGCCACCCGTAATTCCTATGACGCTCTTTAAAGTATCGTAAGGCTCACCCGAGATGCACAGCATCGTGTCACCGTATTTTAAAAGTCCGCTCATGGCGATATACAGCGCGTGCGTTCCCGACATGAACTGGATGCGCACAAGGGCGTCCTCTGTCCCGAAAATGTCCGAATAGATCCTCTCGAGCTTGTCTCGCCCGCCGTCGTAATAGCCGTAGCCCGTTATCTCAATAAAGTCGGAGGTCGAAACTCTCTCCTTCTGAAATGCGCGAAGCACCTCCGCGCTTCTCTTTAAGCATATCTCATCGGTTCTCCTGAACATCTCCGCGCAGTCTTCCTCCGCGCGGAGTGCAAGCTCAACAGTTTTTTCACCGAATTCATAACCGCAGTAATTCATTTTCCTTTTTATTCCCTTTTCAATTCAATTCAAACAATTTTACAGCTTTCACAGCGCTGCCGTCCGGGTATTCTCTCACCTCACCGAGCGCAAAAAAGCCGTTCTTGCCGGATATTCTGATCCTCTCTCCCACGTTGAATGCCGTACCTATCTTCTTCTGATATATCTCGCATCCCGAGCGGCAGAGCCTCTCGTAAAACGGCTCAAGCCTCACCTGCGGCATATCCTCAAAGAGTGATTCTACCGGTCGCAGGCAGGATAGCCTTTCTTCTTCGCTCATCTTCCCGAGAGCTTCTGCCGTGAAGCTCTCCGAAATGTCAAATCCGCCGCAAGATCTTCTCTCAAGAGACGCCATCGCCCCGCCGCAGCCGAGAACCGCACCTATATCGGCACAGAGAGTCCTTATATAAGTCCCTCCCGAGCATTCGACGTCAAGTATATATTCGTCGTTTCTGTCTGTCGGCGTTACTTTCAGAGAATAGATCGTTATCTGCCGTGCCTTACGCTCTACCTCGATCCCCTGCCGTGCAAGGTCGACGAGCTTCTTTCCACCGACCTTGAGAGCACTGTACATCGGAGGCACCTGCGATATCTCTCCGACAAAGGTGCGACAGACCTCGGTGACTCTTTCCACGCAAGGTATCTCTTCGCAGAGCGACAGGACCTTGCCCGTCGTGTCCTCCGTATCGGTGGTGATCCCGAGGCGCAGAGCCGCGCGATAATTCTTCCGATCGTTCACGATGAGGTCGGCAGCCTTCGCCGCGCGCCCGATCAGAACGGTGAGAACGCCCGTCGCCATCGGATCGAGCGTCCCCGTATGTCCTACCCGGCGGGTGCCGTACAGCCTCCGGATCATATTCACAATATCGAGCGAAGTACATCCCGCATGCTTGTTTACGGGTATCACCCCGCATATTTCCTTCTTTTCTTCCATCAGAAACGTACCCAAGCCGAGTATATCGGCATCCCCTTCGCAGAGAACTGCGCCTCGTATTCGGTGACTATGTTATTTTCGGCATAGGGCGAGGAGTGAAGGTCGCGAGTCGTCATAAAGGTATCGAGTCCCGCCGCGGCAAACTGCTCGAGCGAGAATTCAAACAGTCCCTCGTTGTCGGTCTTCTGCTTCAAAATACCGCCCGGGACGAGGAGCTTTCTGTATATCTCGAGGAAGGAGGCATATGTCAGCCTTCTCTTGTAATACCCCGACTTCGGCCACGGATCCGAGAAGTTCAAATATATGCACGATACGCTGTGCTCGGGAAAATACTCTCCGAGAGCCGAGGCGTCGGCGATCATAAAGCGAAGGTTGTCGGGACGACAGTCTTTGCTCGCCTTCGCCTTCTCAAGCGCGAGGCAGGCGGCATCCGAGTACTTCTCTACCGCGACAAGGTTTATATCCCTCTCGGCGGAGGTCAGCCCGCAGGCAAATCCGCCCTTGCCGCAGCCTATCTCAAGGCAGAGCGGGCGATCTTCCGTGAAATATTCACGTATGTCCTTCTCGGGAGGCGATGGGATCAGCAGATCGGCACAGGCGGCGATACGCTCGGCACCGTGCTTCTTTTTTCTCATTCTCATACGTTGAACCTGAATACGACGATATCTCCGTCGCGCATAATATAATCCTTGCCCTCCGAGCGGACAAGCCCCTTCTCTTTCGCTACTGTCATATTGCCGCAGGCGATAAGGTCGTCGTAAGATATCACTTCGGCGCGGATAAATCCGCGTTCAAAGTCGGAATGTATCTTCCCCGCCGCCTGAGGTGCCTTCATCCCTTTCTTTATGGTCCAAGCCCTGACTTCTTTCGGTCCCGCGGTCAGGAAGCTGCAAAGTCCGAGCAATGAGTAGCTCTCCTTGATAAGTCGGTCAAGCCCCGATTCCTTTATTCCGAGGTCATCAAGGAACATCTGCTTCTCGTCATCCTCCATCGCGGCGATCTCCGCCTCGATCGAGGCGCAGACCGGGATGATTCCCGCACCTTCGAGCTTTGCCTCTTCGCACAGAGCCGTGTAATACGCGTTCCCCTCCGGCTCGGTCCCCACCTCGTCCTCCGGAATATTTGCAGCATATATGACGGGCTTCAAGGTCAGAAGCGTCGATTCGGCGAGGACCTTTCTCTCGTCCTCGGTCATCTCGACAGCCCTCGCGGGTATTCCGTCCGAAAGAGCAGCGCTGACTCGCTCGAGCAGCTCAAGCTCCGACGCGAGCGTACGGTCGCCCTTCATGGCCTTTCTCACCCTGTCTATGCGGCGGTCGAGCATCTCTATATCCGATAGGATCAGCTCTGTATTCACGACCCCCGCATCGTTCACGGGGTCTACTCTGCCGTCCACATGAATTATGTTCTGATTATCGAAGCAACGCACGACATGTATTATCGCGTCGACCTCACGTATATGCGACAGGAATTTGTTTCCGAGTCCCTCACCCTTCGACGCGCCCTTCACAAGTCCCGCAATATCGACGAACTCGATCACCGCAGGCGTGTACTTCTCGGGATGGTACATATCCGCAAGTACGTCAAGCCTCTTATCCGGAACGGCAACAACGCCGACATTCGGTTCTATCGTGCAGAAGGGATAGTTCGCCGATTCGGCACCCGCATTGGTAAGGGCATTGAAAAGCGTGCTCTTGCCCACATTCGGAAGTCCTACTATACCGAGCTTCATAAAAACACCTTAGCCTTCTTTACGGAAGGCATCCTTCTCTTTAATAATGCTACTATTATATACCTTTTGAAGGCTTTTGGCAAGCGTAAAATAAATATTTGAATTATTTCTTCAAAAACCCTTTTCAAATCATAAAATATGTGCTATAATGTGAACATATAAGCGTAGATATCCACATTAAATTTTCGCTTTGTTTTCACACGGTTTCCCCAAAAGTGTATTACCATTAAAGTAAATAACAAAATTCAGGAGGTCAAAATGTTAGATACCAAAATTCTCGTGGTCGACGACGATGCCAATATATGCGATATGCTGAAGCTCTACTTCGAGAACGAAGGCTATGATGTCAAAACAGTAAATGACGGTGTTGAAGGTGTGAACTTCTTCAAAATGTTTGAGCCCGACCTCGTCCTCCTCGACATCATGCTTCCCAAGAAGGACGGTTATCAGGTATGCCGTGAGATCCGCGAGGTCTCGTCAAAGCCGATCATAATGGTCACCGCAAAGGGTGAGATAATCGACAAGGTTCTCGGACTTGAGTTGGGAGCTGATGACTTTGTTGTTAAGCCCTTCGATATGAAGGAGCTTTCATCAAGGATCAAAGCGGTCCTTCGCCGCTATCAGGCACATACAAAACAAAACGACGACGAAGTCGTCAAATTCGACAATATCGAGATAAGCCTTCAGAAATATGAGCTTAAGCTGAGGGGCAAGTCGATCGATATTCCGCCGAAGGAGCTCGAGCTGCTCTACTTCCTTGCTTCAAACTACAACCGCGTGTTCACGCGTGACCAGCTTCTTGACAAGGTATGGGGCTTCGATTACCTTGGCGATTCACGTACCGTCGACGTCCACGTTAAGCGTCTGCGCGAAAAGCTTGAAGGCGTTTCCGACAAGTGGATTCTGAAAACGGTCTGGGGCGTCGGATATAAATTCGAGCTGCTGAGCTGATTACTTATAGGGCATCTTAGATTATTTCGGGTGCTGAACGGACGGGAAAATGCTCCTTCACCGGTCGGTGCACGGAATATCCCGGGATGCCCTATAATATTACGTGTGAGCTTTTCTCACGGATTATCGTCGGAGTGACCTATGTTCAAAAGTATATTTTCAAAGTATATAAGCGCGTTCATGGCTATAATACTCATGTCCTTCACGGCTCTTATCGCGATCACCGCCATAACTGTCGGGAGATTCTCTCAGGAGGACACGGAAAAATCGGTCACGCGCGCGATCGAATCGGCGGATAGCTATATATCGGCAGAGATCATCGGCTTCGACGGCTATTCCGACGAGTCGGACAGCTCCCGGATCCGTCAGTTCATAGAATCTAAGGGAGATTCGCTTAAACGCACAATGAAGGTCATAGCAAAATATGCCGACGGACTTACCGTAATGATAACCGACCCCGCCGGAAATATCCTTATGATCGTCGACAGCGATTATGTGCGCTACCCGACTGGGCTTTCGATCGCCGTCGAGGATATGAGCAGCTTCAACAGCGGTAACGAGATCGACCTTCTTCACGGAGTAAACGGATTCTTTTCCGACACCCGAACCGCCGCCGCCTCTGAAATAACCTACGGCAATGAGCATATCGGAAATATCTTCGTCTGCGCCTCGTCGGGCGAATCCTACCTCCGAAGCGTGATAATAAAGACGATAGTCCTTGCTAGCCTATGGGTAATGCTTGCGGCTCTTATCGCAGTCTACTTCATCACGGAAATGATAACAAAGCCGCTGAACGATATGCGAAACGCCGTGAAAAACTTCGCCTCAGGCGACTACACAGTGCGTATTCCCGTCAAGGGAAGTACCGAGATCGCCGAGCTCGCCTCGTCATTCAACAGCATGGCGGAATCCATTGAAGCCTCCGAAAAGATGCGCAATACCTTCATGGCCAACGTATCACACGACCTGAGAACTCCCATGACGACGATCACGGGATTTATTGACAGCATCCTGAGCGGAGCAATACCGCCCGAAAAGCACGAATACTATCTGAATATAATAGCGACCGAGGTAAGAAGGCTGTCCCGCCTCGTCTCTCAGCTTCTCGATATCTCAAGGATACAGGCGGGAGACAGAAAATTCAATATGCAACCCTTCGATGTATGTGAGATGGCTCGCCAGATCCTTATATCCTTCGAGCAGAAGATCGACGGCAAAAAGCTCGACGTTTCATTTGATTGTGACAGTGACAATATGTTTGCCGTAGCCGACCGCGACTCGATATACCAGATACTGTATAATATCTGCGACAATGCGGTAAAATTCTCTTACGAAGGCGGAAAGCTCGAGCTGAGCATCAAAGCGCAGGAGAAAGGGGCGCTGCTCGTCTCGGTATATAACGAGGGGCAGGGCATCTCGAAAGAGGACATTCCATATGTCTTCGAGCGGTTCTATAAGGGCGACAAGAGCCGCGGACTTGACAAGACCGGTGTCGGACTCGGTATGTTCATAGCAAAAACTATAATAGACGCCCACCACCAGACCATTTGGGTCGACAGCGAATATAATAAATACTGTTGCTTCAGATTCACTCTGGAAGCCGCAAAGGAGCAGAACCAATGACAGATGAAGAAAGAAACGAAAATACATCTCCGAAAAAGGAACCCGTGACAGAGCCTGCACAAGAGCCTGTGGCAGAACCTGAGGCAGAGCCCGTGACAGGACCTGTGCCGGAGCCTGCACAAGAGCCTGCACAGAAACCTGCCGAAGAAGATACCGCAAGGTTCGTCTACCATTGGAAAGAGAACGAGACCGCGAAAAAAGCTCCGCGCTCGGCAAAGGGTGCGATAGCCTTCGGCGCGGTGATGCTCTCGGCATTCCTGATAGCCCTCACGGCGCTGATCGCGGTACTGATCTTCCTTCCCGGAAACGGCGAGAGCGACAAGATCGTCTATGTTCACGACCGGGACGATACAAACGCGACCCTCACGGTTCAGGAGACCGCCGATCTCTGCAATCCCTTCACCGTCGCGATACAGACGAGAACATCACTTAACACCGGAGCGATCGGCACGGGCGTCATCATGACCGAGGACGGTTATATAATAACGAATTATCACGTCGTAAAGAACGCCATGACTGTAACGGTCTATACCTTCGACGGCAAGACATACGGCGGCAGAACAGTAGGCTACGATGAAAGCCGCGATATAGCCATCGTTAAGATAAGCCCTCTCGCGGGTGAAAAATTCCCCGTTGCCAAGACCGCGGACTACGAGAGCGTCCTCACGGGTGACAGGGTAGTCGCAATAGGAACTCCGTCAAGCCTTGAATGTGCATGGACGGTCACGGTCGGACACGTGTCATACGCCAAGCGCACGCTCAAAATGACCGACGGCACAACGCATCAGGTAATTCAGTTTGACGCGGCGGTCAATCCGGGCAACTCGGGCGGGCCTCTGATAAACGACAAAGGCGAGGTCATCGGCATCGTTCAGCTGAAGATCGACCAGAACGACGGAATAGGCTTTGCCATCCCCGTCAGCACGATAGAAAGCCTCTTTGAAAAGTTGACCTCCGACGATATGTCGCGTCCATACCTCGGCATCACGATAACAAACGTTTCCGAGGGGACGGAGCTATACTTTGTCGAAAATACGGCGATGGCGGTCACGACCGAGGCTCCCGGCAAGAAGTACTACTATTACGACGGCCATAGAGTCTACCTTCCCGAGGACGCAACGACCGTCATAATAGAAAAGACCGGGCTATACGTCAGAGACGTAAACAAAGAATCCGGATGCTACGGAATCGTCCTCCGGGGAGATATAATCACCGCCTTCGACGGGCAGACGCTCACCTACGATGCCGAAAACGGACTGCTTCCCGACATTACAGTTTTTGATATCCTCAAAACTAAAAAAGCAGGTGACAAGGTTAAATTAACCGTATACCGGGACGGCGAAACGGTCGATCTCACAGTGACTCTCAGCGCAAAAAAATAATAATTACAAAAAAACTGCGCCGCGGACGGATGCGTAATGTTCTTATGGGAGAAATCAATTAACACACGGTAGGGGTGAACTGCGTTCGCTATTACGAAGACGCAAGATTTGCTCTGCAGTAAACAAATAATTTACGCCGACAGATTTTCAAGGTCTGTCGGCGTTATCTGTTGCAGTCAATATTATGGCTTTACGTATTCAATCAACTGCTTTCGGGTAGGTAAATGTTGTTCCATTATTTGCCTCCCTATTATCGAGCAAGTTTCGCATTTGTATTACAAAAGCCTTGGGCAAAGCCCATACCCCTAATCTTCTACATACAGTTCATCATAGAGCCAACGAATGGGGTTTTCATAAATATATCGCAAATGCTCCTCGTAATCTTGTCGGTTGCGGATGATATGATCATTGGAGCGGTATTGCCTTATATTTGCGCCGTATTCCTTGTTGCAAAATCTTTTGAACGTTGACACGAATCGTGACGGAATGGAATTTTGTACTGTAGGGACCGGCGTCCTCGACGGTCCGTTTTCCGCGCCGTTGACCCGGAGCATAATATGAATATGATTTGGCATGATCACATAACTCTC
>CALYSG010000071.1 GCA_945485605.1 uncultured Clostridia bacterium | reverse complement strand
TATATTGTATGAGGTTTTCCGAAATTTCTTTTACGTGTTACTTTTTCTTCTTTTTTCCCGGCAAAAATGCCACAACAAGCAAAAGTATCGCTCCGATAAGGCAGGCAAGGCTCACTATCGAAATAGGCCCTATTGCCGGCTGAGTATTATATATAAGTCCGCCGCACACGAAAAGCGCAGCCGCAAGAAGCGCAGCACAGAGCTTCCGCACGATATTCATGACGAGCTCTTTCGTGTCCTTGCCGACATGATGCTCTATCTCAAAGTTCGTGTCCCCCTTGAGCATGAGCCTCAGAAGGTCGGCGGCAAGAGCCGGGATCTCCAATGCCTTATGT
This sequence comes from uncultured Clostridia bacterium, assembly GCA_945485605.1. GTDB lineage: Bacteria > Bacillota > Clostridia > Oscillospirales > CAG-272 > RGIG3994. The sequence continues at coordinate 8,579 of CALYSG010000071.1, read as the reverse complement.
GCGCTCGCATATACCGCACGCATATCGTGTATCAGCTCTGCCTTGAAGTCAAAATCCTTCAGCATCGTATGCTTTATGCGCGATTGCAGTATTGCAAGTATGTTCGTATTCGGAGCGAGATCGGCGATAAGCCCTTCTATCGTAGCGAGTCCCCTCGGCAACATCGCAAGCTCGCTCGGCATAGCGATACCGTTAGCCTTCATGATCTCCGCGATATCCTCGAATACCTTCGACAGATCCATATCCCCAAGATCCGCCGACACGTATTTTATAAGCAAAGAATCGACATCACGGAACAGCTTACGCTTATCGGGCGGATCCTTATAAACACCGAGCCCGAGGATCGCGTCGATGCAGGAATTTATGTCGTTTGTTGCTATACCTGCGATGGCCTTCGAGATAAGCTTCCTTTGGTTTTGCGACAGCACGCCCATCATACCCATATCTATCCATACGATCTTGCCTCCACGTATCTTTATGTTTCCGGGGTGCGGATCGGCATGGAAGAAGCCGTCATCCATTATCTGCTTGATATAGTTATCGGCGAGCTTTGCTCCTATCTCAGAAAGATCGTAGCCGTTATCGGTAAGTGCCTTCTTATCGTCCGAGGCAAACCCGTCAACATACTCCATAACGAGTACGTTCTTCATGGTATAGTCCCGGTAGAGCGTCGGGCAGGTGGCAAATGCCACATCTTCGTTAAGCCTATGGAATTTTTCGAGATTGTCAGCCTCAATAAGAAAGTCCATCTCTTGCTCCGTAACGTTCCACATCTCGTCAAGGAGGGTGTTGAAATCAAGAAGCCCCTCGATCGGTGTGTACTTGAGCAAGCGGCAGGCGTGTCTGAGAAGGATTATATCGCGGCTCATGACCTCATGGATACCGCGCCTCTGTACTTTTACGACTACCTTCTCACCGGTTTTAAGTACTGCTTTATGCGCCTGAGCGATAGAGGCGCTTCCGAGAGCCTTTCTGTCGAATTCCGAAAATACCTCAGATATCGGCTTGCCGTACGCCTTATAAAGTATCTCCGATACCTCCTCATATGGCATCGGCTTTACGTTACAGCGGAGCTTTGTAAGAGCCTCGCAGTAATTTTCAGGCAGAATATCGGAACGCATGGAGAGGATCTGCCCGAGCTTTATAAAGGTCGGACCGAGGTCCTCAATAATAGAACACAGCTTTTCGGGAGTGAGACCGCGTACCACGCCGTGACGGCGCAGTACGCTTATGATCTCACCTAACCGTTCTCTGTTCTCGCTACGCTCGGCAAATGCTTTGGTGTCGATCGGTGACATTTTCGGCTTATTATTCGGCATCGGGCTCGGCGGTCGCTGCCGCCTTGTCACCGTTTGCCTTTTCGGCAGCGGAAATGCGAGCCTTGAGAGCTTCAAGCTCGTCCTTTGTCATATCTTCGACCGGCTTTTCATTTGTTTTCACGACGTTTACTGTCACATTTTCCTTAATTGCTTCCTTGATATTGTGCTTGAGTTCTTCGTTAAGCGCCTTTCCCTGCTCAACGGTAAGCTCACCCTTCTTTACGAGCTGGTCGATGGTCTCGCTTGCTTTTTCATAAGTGAAAGCAGCGGCTCCGATACCTGCAAGAACAAATCTGCGAACGCCTTCAACAAGAGTATCCATAACTTTTATCTCCTTTTAATTATTTTTTCACATATAATGATACAGCTGATATGTTATATTTTCTGCCGTCAAAAGAGTCCGTATTCGGTATGATATGTTAATTTATTGTTTCAGCAGAAAAGCCAACGCATTTCCACGCTTGACAAACAGGCTCACCAATGGTATCATTTAAAGGCAAAAACCGCTTTTGCGAAAGGAAAGAAAATGAGATACGACAGGACGATAGAGCTCTGCGGCGGAAGGAGCATAAAGCTTCGCTATGCCCGCGAGGCTGTTACGCCGGAGACATATTTCGACCATCTTCACAGTCACAGGTTCTTCGAGATCTGCATTCCCCTTTCGGGAGAGATGCTTCATATGGCAAACGGAGTGCAGTATATGCTGAAGAAGGGCGACGTTTTTTTCTGTCGCCCCGGTGACGAGCATTACGCATTCTGCCGTGAGGCTTCGGTCTACGAGAGATACGCTGTCTGGCTGCCCGCCGACGCTTTTTCGGAGGTGACGCCGGATGCTCTCGGATTTATGCGAAGCGACAAGCTCGCCTCGGAGAACTTTTTCAGGATACGTCCCGAGCGGCAGGAGGCCTTTTTCTCAAGACTCGGAAGGATTGGCGAGCTCATGCTCTCAGAGCCGGAGGCGGACGACCTTGCGCTCTTCGGCGCGTCTGCCGGACTTGTTGCAAGGATCGCCGAAGAAGCGCGAGACTGCCTCGGCGAGCGCGGAGGCACTCCCGCCGGAAGGATCCCTCCGCTTGTCAGCCGCGTTATCCTGTATGTCAGGGAAAACTTCGGTCAGCCTATCGGCGTCGCCGAGATCGCCGGGCATTTCAGTATCAACCGCGACTATCTGTCAAGACTGTTCAGGATCCATACCGGCACAACGCTGCACGGCTATCTTGTATTCATTCGAATAAAAGCGGCGAAGGACCTGCTGTCTGCGGGAGCAGGGGTGACCGAGACGGCGTTTGCCTGCGGCTTCAACAGCACGTCCTACTTTATAAAGGTCTTTTCGGCTGAAACGGGAGTAACCCCCTCTCGCTTCTGCAACAAAAATCACGAGAAGGCTTTGATACAAAAAGAAAAGTCGTAAAATTGCTATTTATAGTCCGTAAATTGATATGAATATCTCTTTAATAGGGGTATAATTGTCATGTAATTGCAATATCTGAAGGTAAATACCAAAAAACGTATATTCCGTTCTGCGTTTTGCGGATTTTGCCCGAACAGAGATCATATTGCTTCGAAAAACCTCTTTATTATAAGGAAAGGATAAAAAATGAACCGCATAAGCTACAAAAGAGAACTTCCCGTCATCGGTGAATATGACGTAGCTGTTCTCGGCGGAGGTCCGGCGGGTGTCTGCGCCGCAATAGAAGCCGCAAGGACCGGACAGAAGACCGTTCTGATCGAGGCGAGCGGAATGCTCGGCGGGATGGCGACAACAGCCCTCGTCGGCCCCTTCATGACCTGCTATGACCGAGACGGAGACCGCCAGGTCGTTCACGGCATCTTCGACGAGATAGTGGAGCGCACCGCCTCGGAAAACGGCGCTGTCTATCCCTCCGAAACCGATGCACCGAGCATATATTCTTCGTTTATCAAAAGGTATCACAAGCACGTGACGCCCTTTGATTCCTTCGCTCTCCAGCTGGCGCTTGACGATCTCACGCGTGAGGCGGGAGTCGAGCTCTTCTTCTACACGAAATTCGTTGACTGCGAGGTCTCGGAAAACGGCAGTATAGTCTCTGTTGTCCTTGATGCGCCGCAGGGACTCGTCGCTATGAAGGCGAAGGAATACATAGACTGCACCGGCAACGCAGACGTGGCGTTTTCCGCCGGAGTGCCCACATGGAATGGAGGAGAGGACGGCTCGGCACCTCAGCCGGCTACACTCTTCTTTGAGATTGACGGAGTGGACGACGAGGTCTACGCCGCACGTAACGCCCGCCCGCCAAGGCCCGTGAAGGCTTACAAAATGCCCGAAAAGGGTCGCTACAAGGTAAATCACGAGCGTGTATACTTTGTCAACGCAAACGACGCAAGAAGTATGACCGACGCTCATATAGAGGCAAGGAGACAGGTGCTCAAGTCATTTGAGACCCTTCGCTCGCTTCCGGGCTTTGAGAAAGCCGAGCTGACGCAGGTCGCTCCGGTGCTCGGGGTTCGCGAGAGCCGCCACATCGTCGGAGAATACCGAATAACCGTCAAGGATGTCTGTGAAGGCACGAGATTTGACGATTCGATCTGCGTCTTCGGCTACGGAATGGACGTCCACAGCCGCGACGGCAAGGTCAGCGGCGGATTTCACGGCGAGAGCGCGAATATGTATGAGATACCCTACCGATGCCTTGTGCCGAAGGGATGCCCGAACCTTCTCGTCGCCGGAAAAACCATAAGTGCGGAATCGCAGGCTGCGGGAAGTCTTCGCGTTATGCCCGCCTGCATGGCTACCGGTCAGGCAGCGGGAGCTGCCGCCGCCATTGCCGCATCTCGCGGGATCGCTGTCGGAGAAGTGCCCGTCGGTGAGCTTAAAAGCAACCTTAAGGCTCACGGGGCAGTCACTGACATTGACGAGTAATTTTTTTAGGAGGATACAGATATGAAAGTACGTATTTTTGCAGCTGTCCTTGCTCTGCTTATGCTCGCCGGAGTTCTTGCTTCCTGCACGACCGGGGGCGATGACACGACAAAGGATACCACCGCTGACAATGCCGGAGAAAGCACCACTGCGGTAACCGATGCCCCCGAGACAAAATATATGGAAGACGTCAAGGATTACAAGGGCAAGACCATAGGAGTGCTTTACTGGAGCGACGCAAACAATAACGAGTTCAACATTGAAAAAGAGACCGGAGTTCCCGTAGACGACGCGATCTATTACAGGGATCTTGATGTCACCGGAAGGCTCGGCGTCGATATCGAATGGGACGGTCAGCCGGGAAACAAGTCGAACCTCAAGAAATTCAAAGAATATTTTGAGGCGCACAGAAACGGAGAGGTTCAGATCGTTGCCGGGCACAGCATGGTCATCGGTGCTCTCGCGGCAGAGGGCTATCTTTACGACCTCAACGAAACGAGATACCTTAATTTCACAAACGAATGGTGGCCGAAGAACCTTATCGAAAACTGCACGATAATGGACAGTGTCTATTTCTGCTCGGGCGATATTTCGATAAATACCCTTCTCGGTATGCAGGGAATGTTCTTCAACAAAGACCTTACCGATGACGGCGGCAAGAAATACTACGACCTTGTAAGAAACAATAAATGGACGCTTGACGCTTTTATTGCCGAAACCGAAAACCAGTATAAGAATCTTGACACCGACAGTGCAAAGAGCGCGGGCGATATGTTCGGCTTTGCGAGCTACAGCGGAATGATAAATCCGCTTTTCGTCGGAATGGGTATGAGCATTATAGAAAATGACGGTGCGAACGGTCTTAAGCTATCCCCGAAGTACGCGACGGAAAAGAACGAGAAGCTTCTTGAGAAGATCAACAATCTTTTCTATACCGATAACGACTGGTTCTATGCGAATAAGTCCTTCGCCAATTCCGCAAACATATTCAAGTCGGGCAGATCGCTCTTCTACATGGCATCGGTACGTCTCACGATAAATACACTCACCGATACGAACGGAATAATCTACGGTATACTTCCCGCCCCTCTCTATGCGGAGGGTGAGAGCTACCGCACGCTCCTTGCAAATACTTATACACTTTACGCGGTCAACTCGAATGTCGATGCCGATACCGCAGATATGTGCTCCGCGTATCTTGAGCTCCTCGCCTATGAAAGCAGCAAAACGGTCACTCCCGCGGTATTCAACAAAACTCTTAAGGGTCAGTATTCCGATAAACGTGACGACGCCGAAATGTTCGACATCCTTCGCAGCTCGTCGGTCATGGAGATCGGGCTCATATTCAGCGATCAGATACTCGGCGGTATGCCGAGCAAGAATCTGTTCACCCTTGTAGGCAACAACGAAGCAACCTTGAGGACAGATATAAAGGACAGCAAGTCTCTTATAGACAATGACCTCAAGAAGCTGAACGATTCGTTCGCAAACAGTAAGCAAAAGTGAAGATCAAGTCTTTTATAAGGCTTCTGTCGTGGCTTCTCTGCCTTATTCTGATGCTCTCAACCCTTACGGGCTGTGTGTCGGGCGGAGGCGGAGAGGCTACTGATACAGGAAAGACCGAGGCGGGCGAATATCGTGTCAATGTTTCTTCTTACCGTCTGATACGCCCCGTCGGTGCATCAGAGCTTTTGATCGAACAGACAACGCGCCTGAAGAAGGCTATCGACGCTAAGGCGGGCGCGGGTATAGAATACCTTACCGACCGAGCCGGGAAACCCGAGGGTGACCCGGAAGAGGCGTGTGAGATCCTTGTCGGCGCGACCGACAGAAGTCTTTCATCCGACGCTTTTGCCTCTCTCGGAGGGAAGCAGGTCTTCTCTTTAACCCTCGTCGGAAAGAGCATAGTCATAGCGACTGCAAACGAGGCACTCACCGAGTATGCGGTAGACTGTTTCATAGAAAAATATCTTTCCGGCGAGAGTACCGACGGATACTTTGACGTCCCCGCCGACCTTGCATACACAAGCGCGGAGTTCTCGCCGGTGACACTTGTCAGTTCTTCGGTCGCCGAATATTCGATAATCTATCCGTTCGGATCAAATGAGAACATGATGCAGGTCTGGCTTGATTTCAAAAACGAAATAGACAAGCTGACCGGCGAAAGGTTCGTCATGTCTTACGAGGACGACAAGATCCCGTCGGATATGACCTACGATAAGGAAAAGAAGGAGATCCTTCTAGGAAATACCGCCGAGCCCGAAACGGCGGAAGCTCTCGCTGAGCTGGCACCCGACGAGTACGGAATCTTCAAGATCGGCAACAAGATCTGCGCTGTCGGCCACACAAAAGTCACCTCGGCTCTCGCTGCAAAAAAGCTGACCGTTATGATCGCGGCAACGAAAATGACCGACTCTGCCGGTAAGGTTGACCTCAGCCTCTTCTGTGACGAACCGCGCATCTGGAAATACGAAGGATATTTCTCCGAAGCGCCGAAGTTCACTGCGGGAAGCTATGCCGGAGCCCTCGACTGTGATGACGATGTTCTCGCTACATACTACGACGCGACAAATAAGGCTGATTTTGACGCTTACTGCGCCTCGCTTGAAGCATCGGGTTTTGTAAAATATTCGTCAAGCGACCTCGGAGGAAACCTTTTTGCGAGCTATAAGGGCTCGAAGGGAAATATCCATATTTCGCTTGACCCGAAGTCGGGAAGGACCAAGGTCCTGACCGAGAAGAGCACTCTGCACCTTGCTCCTATTGTCGAAGGAGAAACATTCGAGAAGATCGCCGAGCCATCGGTGACGATTTTGACACTTTCCTACAGCGCCGACAACACAAACGGACTCGGCTTGATATTCAGACTATCTGACGGCAGCTTCCTTATCTACGACGGCGGATTTTCGGCTGACGGCGAGACGGTTATGAACGCCCTGAATGAGCTTAACGTCACAGATAAGAAACCCGTCGTACGTATGTGGCTCCTCACGCATATGCACGGCGACCACGTGAGAGCCTTCGCAGCGTTTTCGTCGAATCACGCGAAGGATATCGAGCTTGATTACGTAGTCTGCAACAGCGCCGGAGCGTATTACGACGAGGATAAGGCAGGCATCGCCACTCCGGATAAGATACGAAAATATGTGCAGGCATTCTCGGGCGCAAAAATGATAAAGGTACACGACGGAACGGTCATGCAGTTCGCCGATGCAAAGGTCGAGATCCTTCAGACGCAAGAAGCGCTTTATCCTCACATCGAGAATCTCGGATTCGGAAACGATACGTCGGTCGTGAGCCGCGTAACTCTTGGAGGACAGACGGTGATCCTTCCGGGAGATTTACAGGTCACGGGAGGTAATGCACTCTGCGCGACCTACGGCGATTATCTTAAGAGCGATATCGTTCAGATCTCGCACCACGGATCAATAAAGTACCCGACCACGGTTGATTTTTACCGCCTTGTCGATGCAAAATATGCATTTTTCCCCGGCTCAGCTCAGCGTTTTTCGGAAAACAGTAGCACACCGGAGAATAAGTTCATAATCAGCCGGGTAGGACTGCAGAATGTCTTGGTCGCAGACGGAGGCAATATTACATTGAATCTGCCTTATATAAAGTGATCCGAAAATAAAAAAAGCACCCGAATGAAGTGAACCCAAAAGTTTAGACAAAGTTAAACATTAAATTGCTTGTGAATGAGCTCGGTACTGAACTGGGCTCATTCCTTTTAGTTTTAGAGAAATTCTTTCGTTGTTGTAGTAATGTATGTATTCTTCCAGCTTCTCAATGAATCCCCGAGGGGATTCAAACTTTTCGCCGTAATACATCTCAACTTTCAGTCTGCCAAAAAAGTTTTCCATTATGCCATTGTCCATACAATTTCCTTTTCGGGACATGCTTTGAGTAATGTTGTGTTCGGCGAGTAGTCGTTGGTATTCAGCGTGTTGGTATTGCCAGCCTTGGTCGGAGTGGAATAGTGGCCGTGCATCGGCGGGAAGCTTTTCAAACAATCCGTCTAACATTTCACGTATTTGCCATAGATTAGGACTTGTTGAGATAGAGTAAGATACAATTTCACGGTTGAACATATCCAACACGGGAGAAAGATAAACCTTTTCGTCGCCGATCTTGAACTCTGTAACATCGGTAGTGAGCTTTTCAAACGGCTTGTCTGCATGAAAATCTCTTTTCAGCAAATTATCCGCAACCTTACCAACCTCACCTTTGTAGGAATGGTATTTGCCATTTTTGCTTTGTTTGCCACGCAAATTAAGAGATTTCATCAGTTTTAGCACTGTTTTATGGTTAATTGCGTAACCTTTTGCTTTCAAAACGGCACATATTCTTCTGTAACCATA
>CALYSG010000070.1 GCA_945485605.1 uncultured Clostridia bacterium | reverse complement strand
GTCGCGGATCCCCGTGCCGTCGGTCGTCGGATAGTCGTCGCCGAAGACCTTAAGGCAGGGGAGCTTTCCCTGCGCGACCTTCGTTATATAGGGGAAGAGGTTATTCGGTATCCCCTGCGGGTCCTCTCCTATAAGTCCGCTCGGATGTGCTCCGACCGGGTTGAAATATCTGAGTATCGCAACGCTCCATTCTCTGTCCGCCGCGGCGCTATCGCTCAGCATCTTTTCTATCATCAGCTTTGTCTCGCCGTAGGGGCAGGTCGTGCCGAGCTTTGCCTCCTCGTTTATGGGCATAACAGCGGGCTGACGGTATACCGTTGCCGAGGAGCTGAAGACCATTCTCTTTACGCCGTGATCCGCCATCGCCTTGCAGAGGTTAAGCGTCCCCGTAAGGTTGTTGTGATAGTACATGAGCGGCTGTCTGACCGATTCACCGACAGCTTTAAGCCCCGCGAAGTGTATGACTGCCTCTATCTCGTTTTCGGAGAATATGCGGTCGAGGCTCTCTTCGTCGAGCATATCGGCTTTGTAGGAAACGAAATCCCTGCCGGTGATCTTCTTCACTCTTTCGAGCGCTTCGGGCTTGCTGTTTGAATAGTTGTCGAAAACAACCGCGTCGTTGCCCGATTCGAGCAGCTCGACAAGGGTATGCGTGCCTATATACCCGGCACCTCCGGTCAAGAGAACTGACATTCTGCTGCAAACTCCTTTATCATTCAGTTTTATTCGTTAAGAAGTCTTTTGGTTATAAGATCGAGAACGTCGGACTGTTCCTCTATGCTCTCGACCAGTCTGAACTGGTTTCGCGCGCGGTCAAGGTTATGCTCGGGATACCCGATCCTGAAATACGTATCGCCCGAAAGGTAGTCGGTGAGGAACCGCATCCCCGTCTCAAGGGTGATCGTTGCCGCCGCCCTCGGGAATGCCGAGATCTCCTCCTTCGTTGCCGCGCCGCTGAGACCTCTGACAAAGCCCTCGGCAAACGAGGCGAACATCTCGGGCACGAAGCGAACCTTTGCGAGCTCTCTTTCGTCCTCGGCAGCCGACGAGGCACCGAAGCGCACGGCGTCGCCGAAATCGTAGAGCAGAGAGCCGGGCATCACGGTGTCAAGGTCTATGACGCATATGCCCTCGCCGCTCTCGCGGTCAAGGATGATATTGTTGAGCTTCGTGTCGTTATGCGTCACGCGAAGCTTAAATGCCCCCGAGGCTATGCCGTTTGAGATGAAGCTGCAGGTGCCGTGTTCGTACCGCGTGATCGCGAAGTTAAGCTCGTTCCTGACCGATGCCGCGCGACCTGCCTTGTCTTCGGTCGCCGCTTTCACAAGGTCAGAAAACCTTTTTTCGGTGTTATGGAAGTCCTTTATCGTCTCAAAAAGCCGCGTTGCGTCGAAATCGGAAAGATAGGACTGAAACCTTCCGAAGGCCTTCCCAGCTCTCGAAAAGACTTCGGGCGAGTCGCAGGTATTGAGACAAACGCCGTCTATATAGCGGTAGGCTCTCCAGTATTCCCCGTCGCCGTCGACGAAAAAGTTCTCCCCGGTATCCGAATCAAGAAAATCAAGTACGCCGCGCGCGGGGTCCTTGCCTTCCTCGATCAGTTTGTCTTTTATATGCGAGGTAACGGCGGCTATGTTCGCCATGACCTCCTCGGGGCGAGTGAATACAGACTTGTTTATCCTCTGAAGGACGAATCGTCCGCCCTCCGAATTTACGAAATAGGTGCTGTTTATGTGTCCGCTGCGGTTTTCCTCAAGGGTGAAATTGCCGTCGCCGAAGAAATGCGCCGCGGTCTCTCTGATAGCTGACGTGCCGTTCATTTCCAGAGCCTTTCCGGGTACTCCCCGGCTTCGATCAGCTTCCCGATCTCGCGGACTACCCTCTCCTTATCCTCGCGATAGGTCACGCCGAGCCACCTTGAATCGGTGCGGCAGACCTTTACCCTCGCCTTATTTTCGCGTATCATTTCAAAGACCGCCGCGGGGTAGTAGAATTCGGCTCTGAGATCGTCACCCTTTTCATCAAGGAAATCTTCAAAATATCTTCCGATATGTGTGAAGACCTCGGGCGTAAATCCGAAGCAGTTCATCGACACTGTCGTGTCGGGGCTTATCCTATATCTCTTCCCGTTCTCCTCGTACTCGGCACCGTTTTCGGTCCGGAAGATCTTCGTCCGCTCGACGATCGAGATAAGCTCTCCGCTCTCGGATACCTCGCACTGACCGCGTGAGACGCTGCCGTTTTCGGTGAGCGTCCCCGAAAGTGGATAACCGACCATACAGCAGTCGGCGACGCCGTCCTTCGCCGCGGCAAAGGACAGGTGTGCGGCAAGTCGCGAAAAGGCGTCTCTGCCGTAAAAATCGTCGGCGTTTATCGCGGCGAAATTGTCGCTGACAAGCTCTCTTGCCGCAAGCAACGCGTGCCCTGTTCCCCATGGCTTGACTCTGCCCTCGGGCGGCCTTCTGCCTCCGGGGAGGTCGCAAAGGTCCTGAAAAGCGTATTCCGTTTTTATGAAAGGCTCGAGCCTTTTGCCGACCGTGCTCTTGAAATCGTCGAAGTTTTCCTTTTTCACGACGATCACGACCTTGTCAAATCCGGAGCGAAGGGCGTCGTAGACCGAGAAGTCGATGATGAATTCTCCGCCCGCCGCCACCGGATCGATCTGCTTCATTCCGCCGTAGCGCGAACCCATTCCGGCGGCAAGTATCACGAGCGTCATGTCAGTCGTTGTCCTTGCCGGCGACGCTCATTCCGCGGACGAGCACCGCGGGTGCGCCGAATACTGTGAGCCCGCCCGGAACACCGTGCTCCGTTCTGTTTCCGACCGCGGCGATATCCTTAAGAAGGTTATAGAAGTTTCCCGCCACCGTGAAGGTCTTGACGGCTCTTGTTTTCTTCCCGCCCTCAAGGACGAAGCCCTCGCTCTGGAGCGAGAAGTCGCCGGTCACGGCGTCGGCTCCGGCATGAAGTCCGCTGAAGCCCTTTATGAAGATCCCGTTTCCGGCGAGCGCCAGAAGCTCTTTTTCCGAGGTCTCTCCGGGCTCGATGAAGAATGCGTAGGGGCTGATCGCGACGGGAGCCGAATAGCCGCCCTTGCTCGCGTTGCCCGTGCTCTCGACACCTGCCTTCTCAGCCGTTTCGCGGTTGTGCAAAAGAGTTTTGAGCACGCCCGCCTCTACGACCGATTTGCGCCTTGCGGCGACTCCCTCGGCATCAAAGAAGGTCTGAGCCGGAAGTCCCTCTCTCATCGGATCGTCGGTTATGTTGACGATATCGGCGGCGATCTTCTCGCCCTCCTTGCCCGCGAGCATGGAAAGCCCGAGCTGGGCGTTCTTCGCCGAGAAGACCGAGCTGAATGCCGACAGCAGCGAGGTCATGGCGTCTGCCGAAATGACCATGTCGTACTTTCCCGAAGCGACCGTGCCCGCACCGAGCATCTCCTCGGCACCGAGTACCGCCTTTTTCGCAAATGCCGCCGCGTCGAAGCCGTCCTTTACCTCTTCGAATTCAAAGTTGTTTTCGCTGTTATCACCGTCACGCACCACAGCCTCCGAGTAGACGACATTGAGTCCGTATGCGTTTGAAAGATCGAGTCCGTGCGAGTTCACGAGCCTTACGTTCACGCCCGCCGACATGGCATAGCTCTGTGTTCCGTCGGCGACTTTTTCGCTCGCCTTGTAGTTCTCCGCCTGGATCGAGAGGGCAAGAGCCTTCAGATCCGCCGCGTTCATCGGGGCGAAGGTCGGAGCGTTCGTCCTTTCATAGGACGGTGAGCCGGCAAAGATACCGACCGTGTCCTCTTTTTCGGTCGCCTCGGCATTTTCCACGGCGCGGTCGACGAGAGCTTCCATCTCGCTCTCCTCCATAAGCTCGGTCGAGGCGTATCCCATCTTGCCCCTGAAGAGACAGCGGAAGCATATCCCGCCCGAAACGCCCGACGAGAAGCTGCTTATCTCATCCTTGAGGGTCTCGACAGAGGTGCTCGAGTCCGACATATAGTAAAGCTCGTATTCGGTGAGTCCGCGGAGAGCCGCAGCCGCCGCGACCGCCGATTTAAGATTATCAAAATTCATATCTCAGTATCCTTTCTCCGTTTCGTGTAAGTCTTATCTGCCGCCGACCGTGATCTTCGATACACGGATGAGGGGCTGACCGACGTCGGTCGGGACGCTTCCGCTCGAGCTTCCGCACATGCCCTGACCCGTAGCGCAGTTCTGTCCGACCATGTCTATGTCCTGAAGTATCTGAGTCCCCGTGCCGATAAGCGTTGCGCCGCGGACGGGCTCGCAGATCTTGCCGTTTCTGACGATATATCCCTCGCTGACAGAGAAGTTGAAGGCGCCCGTCAGCGGGTTGACCGAGCCGCCGCCCATCGAGCGGGCGTAGAGTCCGTATTCGATGGAGGCTATGATATCCTCATTCTTATCGGGACCGTTCTCGATGAAGGTATTTGTCATTCTCGAGGTAGGCTCAAAGCCGTAATCCTGTCTGCGGCTGTTGCCCGTCATCGGCATACCCATTCTGCGTGAGCCGAGGCGGTCGATCATATAGTTCTTCAGCACGCCGTTTTCGATAAGGACATTTCTTTGCGTCGGGTGTCCCTCGTCGTCGATGTTGACAGAGCCCCACGCGCCGGGGATCGTACCGTCGTCTACCGCCGTGACCTTCTCGTTCGCGACCTTCTGTCCGAGCTTTCCGCACATCTGCGAGGTGCCCGTTCCGACCGAGGTCGCCTCAAGCGAATGACCGCAGGCTTCGTGGAATATAACGCCGCCGAAGCCGTTCTCTATGGCTACGGTCATCTCTCCCGCCGGACAGTAGCCCGCGCTGAGGTTCACCATGGCGATCCTTGCGGCTTCCTTGCCTATCTCGCGCGGCGGGAAGAGGTCGAATACCTCGAGTCCCATTCCGCGTCCGGGACCCGAAAATCCGGTCTGATTCTCGTGCCCGTCGCTCGCCGTCGCGGCTATTGCCATTCTCGTGCGGATATGTCTGTCCGAGGTGAAGAGTCCGTCCGAGTTCGCTATCTGTATTGTATGATCGACCGTGATAAGGTTTCCTATTACCTGCACGATTTTTTCGTCGTAATCCTTCGCCGCCGCGCAGCCCTCGCGGAGCAGGTCGGTCTTGAATTTCATATCCGCGGCAGAGGGTACTATCTTCACGGGGTGGATATTCGGGAAGATGCGCTCGGTCAGCTTTATCGAGCGTTCCTCTTTTCCGTCTCCCATTGCCGCCGCAACGGATGCCGCGCAGCGGAGAAGCCCCTCTCGGCTGATGTCGGATGTCGAGCCGTAGACCGTGCGCGTTCCGAGGAAGGCGCGGATCCCGACGCCCGATACCGTGTTGTCGGAGATCGAGTCGATCTTTCCGTCAAGGAGTCTTATCCCGCCGTTGCGGGTGAGTTCGCAGTATATCTCCGCAAAATCGGCACCCGTGGAGAGTGCGACGCCGAGTATCTCTTCGGTCAGTTTTTTTTCAAGCATGGTTTCCTCCGTTACAGTATAGATGAATTTTTTGCTTCAGTGCAGCTCGCGGCAGTCGTTTATACCGATCAACCGCCAAATTTTTCCGTTGTATTCGAGAGCCGTTACCGTGCAGTTTTCTATCACGACGCTCTTTGAGTCGGGCATTCCCCCGATGACGTTCGCCACGAACGCCCTTATCGTTCCGCCGTGCGTTACCGCCGCGACGAGCTTCGACTTTTTGTCCTTTGCAAGGTCGTCAAGGAAGTCCTTCGTCCTTGCCATAAGCTCCTCGGCGCTCTCGCCGCCGAATTCCTCAAAGCTCAGATGCCTTGACGCCTTCCTGTATTTGTCTCCGTATATCTTTCGCAGCTCAGCCGAGGGAGTACCGGCAAGAGCCGTGTTGTTGACCTCGCGAAGGCGGGCATCGTATTCAAAGGGCACGTATCTTTCGGGAAAGACTATGTCGCCGGTCTGGCGCGTGCGGTAGATGTCGCTCGAGAATATGCGGTCGAATCTGACATCGGAAAGCACATCGCGCAGCCTCTCAGCCTGTTTTTGGCCCTGCGCGGTAAGGGGTGTGGGTGTCCAGCCCTGTATTACCATTTTCGCGTTGCCTTCCGTTTGCCCGTGACGCAAAAGATAAAGTTTCATGTCAGTTTTCCGCCCTTTCTCCGAGGATATTTCTGTATTTTTGATAAAAGCTCTCGTAGTAACCGCCGTCGAGAGCCTCACGGATCTTTGCCATCAGCTCGTTATAGAAGTAAAGGTTGTGCGTGACGGCAAGTCGCATACCGACAGCTTCCTTCGCCTTTATCAGGTGTCGGATGTACGCGCGGCTGTAATGACGGCAGGCAGGGCAGTCGCAGCTCTCGCTTATCGGTTTTTCGTCGAGCATATAGCGCTCGTTCTGGATGTTTATCTTGCCCTCCCACGTAAAGAGGTTCCCGTGCCGTGCATTGCGCGAGGGCATGACGCAGTCGAAGAAGTCTACGCCGAGGTGGACGGCTTCAAGGATATTCACGGGAGTTCCGACGCCCATGAGGTATCGGGGCTTGTTTTTCGGCATATAAGGCTCGACCGCGTCGATAATGCGGTACATCTCCTCGGTCTCCTCGCCGACGGCAAGCCCGCCGATTGCGTAACCGTCAAGGTCGTAGTCGGCGATCGTCTGCATATGCGCTATGCGAAGATCATCGTAGGTGCCCCCCTGATTGATGCCGAAGAGGAGCTGGTTGCGGTTTATCGTATCGTCAAGTGAGTTGAGCCGTGCCATTTCCGCCTTGCAGCGAAGGAGCCAGCGCGCCGTGCGCTCGCTCGACTGTTTAACGTAGTTGTAGGGCGCGGGGTTGGCGACACACTCGTCGAACGCCATAGCGATCGTCGAGGCGAGGTTCGACTGTATCTGCATACTCTCTTCGGGGCCCATGAAGATCCTCTTTCCGTCTATATGTGAGGCGAAGCGGACGCCCTCCTCGGTGATCTTCCTGAGCTGAGAGAGGGAGAATACCTGAAATCCGCCGCTGTCGGTGAGGACGGGACCGTCCCAGTTCATGAACCTTCTGATCCCGCCGAGGTCGTGAATGAGGCGGTCTCCGGGGCGCAGATGAAGGTGATAGGTGTTCGACAGCTCGACCTGACAGCCGATCTCGCGAAGCTCCATCGTGTTTACTCCGCCTTTTATCGCGGCGCAGGTGCCGACGTTCATAAAGACGGGTGTCTGTATATCGCCGTGCACGGTGTGAAGGATACCGCGCCGTGCGCGACCCTCGGTCAGTAACAATTCAAACATTTTGACTTTCCGTTTCTTTTTGTATTTCCGAATCTTTTGAATATCCGCATTTTGAATATTCATTATAACATACTTTTATGGGATTTGCAATAGCGAAAAGGCGAGAAAAGGCGAAACCCGAACCCGAATCGACCATTTTACTTTAAATTACGGGCAGGCAGTGGCAGGCAGTGGCAGGCAGTGCCTGCACCCCTGACTCGCGGGCGGGCAGTGCCCGCGGCCCTGACTCGCGGATTATTCACTGAAAGGTAAAGACTTCACCCGGAGACAATATCGGCAAAAAGGTAGGCGGACGATCACCCTTCGCCTTTTTGAAAGTTTTCGCCCGCCTTTTTCAAAAGGCGGCGCACATCCAAGGCGCGTAGCCTTGGTCGCTCTCCGCAGAGAGCGAAACTCCCCTTTACGGCGCTTTCTTTTTGCAAAGCTTTTTCTTTGCGCCTGTTGTGCCAAAGAAAAAGCGCCGAAGCCTTTCCGAAGACATTATTTCTGTTAACGAGACGGCGGGAGCAACCCCCCGCCCTACGCTTTTTTGAAGTTTACGCCTGTCTTGACAGTTTTCGCACGCCTTTTCAAAAGGCGGAGCACATCCAAGGCTCCGCCTTCGGCTCTGTTCCATGTGAAATGAAATTTGCCGGTATTCGCGTCAGCGAATATTTCACACGCTGCAGGCGTATTTCACATTTCGCAGAAATATTTCACTTGCCCGAAGGGCAAATTTCGTTGAAAAAAGCACTTGCTCGCGCAAGTGCTTTTTTCTGCCATAAACAAGTAAAAAGGTCAACTTGCGGGGGTAAAACTGAAAAAAGGTCAACTTTTCCTCCGCTGCAGTCTGCTCGATAAATTGGAATTTGTCAGTCTAACACCACAGATTTTTTCTTTCCGTTTTTGTTCTTCGGATACTCTCTGATGCGTATAACAAAGTCAAGATTAAGCATTTCAATTTTGCCGTCCTTTTCAACAAGAATTGCTCCGTCCGTAACCTCCTTTATGATTCCCTCATACTGATGGCTTCCGTCAAAGGAGTAAATCAAGCATTCTTTATCAATAAATCTCTGTGCAAGTTCCTTCATTTTGGCATTCCCTCCTGATTTCTTTTTTTCAATGATTTTTCTTAAAATCACCGCTTTCCGTTGATTGCGGAAGAGGATGAATATGATAATCCATAGAACGATTATGGGTATGTATGTTGCCGGACTCAATTTACCACCTCCGTCAAATTCTTATTTATCGGTGAGTCCATTATATCACATTTTCGCAAATAAATCAAGGCGTAGCCTTTTATACTTAATGAAATCGTGCTATGCACGACGAAATCCTCACTTTGTTCGGATGAAATCTTCGGCGTGTCGCCTCAGATGAAATTAAATCCGCCTCTCCTATTCCGACGAAGTCGGATTTCATCGCGATGCGATTTCATCCCACGCAAGTGGGATTTCTTCCGCTAATGGCGGATTTAGTTGAAAAAAAGCACACATTGTCTTGGTAGACAAATGTGTGCTTTTTTTCTGGTGGGGGAAGGTGGATTCGGACCACCGAAGTCAGTGACAACAGATTTACAGTCTGCCCCCTTTGGCCGCTCGGGAATTCCCCCGTATTATTTACCGGTGAACCTGAAATTCACCGGTTTTGGAGCTGGTGATCGGAGTCGAACCAACAACCTGCTGATTACAAATCAGCTGCT
>CALYSG010000069.1 GCA_945485605.1 uncultured Clostridia bacterium | reverse complement strand
CCGCCGTTGATAAGCACTTTCTGGAAGTAGTTAAGGCTTTCGTAATCGTCAAAGTTTATGCCCTTCATAAGGCACGTGTCAGGACTACTCCCGGCGTCTTCTCACCGTAAACTCCGCCGATAAGAAGGTCGCCGGGCTTCACCGTATCGCCGACAGAAAGCTCGCAATGCCCGCTGTATGCAATAAACTCGACGACGGTTCCCTCCCTCGCGGCAACAAGGTTTGCCGGTCTGTCCGACGGCTTTTCCTGATCGTTCGGGATCTTCTCCATTACCTCGACATAGGCGACATTACCGCTCATGTTCACGGAGATCCACGCGATCCGGTTACAAAGGAGCATTGCACGCCCCTCGGTTCGGTTGGTGTTGAGAGAAGGTATGTAGCTTCCGACCGACAGCCCCGAATCGGCGAGCACCTCCTTTACCTCGTCGCAGGTAAGGCTTACATTGCCGCTCACCCGTACGTCCCATACAAATCTTCCTGAGAAAAATACAGTCAGCGCGGCGAAAAGAAATCCGAGAACTACTCCGGGACGGACAAGGTATCTGCCGAAAAAGGCAGGTATACCGCGTGCAGGCTCAAAGAAAACCTTTATTTCCCTCTCACGGCAGCGCGCGGCAAAGCGCGACGCCGAAAAAAGTGTGAAAGTAAGACTTACCCGTTCTCCTTCCACCCTCATATCGCGGTATGGATACCCGTATTTCATACAGATATTGAGTGCGTTCGCCGCGTCGGAAAGCGCAAAGCTCAGCCTTCTGTACCCGAATATGCGATAATAGAGCCTCACTTCTGTTCCTCCCCCAAAATAACCGCGGAAATATATCCGCTGACGATGACCGCGCCGTTCACATAGCTGTCGCATATGAGTCGAACACCCGTGACCGTGACGGTCCCGGAAGGCACGCGAAGACCGATCCTTTCCTCCGCATACTCGGCAATGCCTATACAGCCTCTGACGGCTATGCTTCCCTTTCCGCGAAGCTCGGCGTAAAAATCCGAACCTACGTCAATATCGCGGTCGGAAAAGAACTTCGCAAGCCCCCGCGAGCTTTTTTCCCTTTTCTCTTTTTTCTCTTTTTTCTCTTTTTTCTCTTTCATGTTGCCCGTCCTCATATATAAATCGTTTTCAAAGTATATTTATGTGAAAGGCGGTGTGCGAATGACTGATACACGAAAAATAGCCAAGGCTCGCGCGACGGGCGGCGGCATTGCCGCGTCGGTCGCCGCGGCGGTGCTGACTCTTCTCTTCATTATCGACGCAGGCGGGACAAGAGATGCCGTCCTCTCATCACTGAGGCTCTCGGCGACATCGGTGATCCCGGCGGTCTTTCCCTGCGCAGTGCTTTCGGGGCTTATAGTAAGGCTCGGTGGGGCGGATAAGCTCGGGAGGCTTGCCGAGCGTCCGATGCGTCTTTTGTTTGCTCTTCCGGGAGAGGCTTTCTGTGCGATCTTTCTCGGCTTTCTGTGCGGTTTTCCGGTCGGGGCAAAGACCTGCACCGAGCTTTTCGACCGAGGAAGCCTGTCGCGTGAAGAAGCCGAGAGACTGCTCGCCTTCTCAAGCCTTGCCTCACCCTCATTCGTGATAAATGCCGTCGGAAAAGGTATGCTCGGAAGCGCAAAAGCGGGAGTTATTCTGTTTACCGCACTCGTCCTGATCTCGCTCGTATCGGGAACTCTCCTGTCTCTTACGGCAAGGAAAGGGCATAAATACCTGACGACCTTCGCCCGCCCCGCAAAAGAACGTGAGAGCTTTTCCGAAGCACTGATCGGATCGGTAAACTCCGCCGCCGACGCGATGGTAAGGCTCTGTGCCTTCTCTGCTTTTTTCTCGGCAATACCTGCGGTGCTTCTGCCGCTTAGCGCAACGCTTCCCGACGCGGTTCGAGCCGCCGTCGCGGGGCTTTTCGAGCTTTCCGGCGGATGTTCGGCGGCGGCATCCTGCTCTCTCCCTTTACCGTCAGTCGCGGCAGTCCTCGGCTGGACGGGGCTTGCGGTACATTTTCAGATCCTCTCGGTCATAAAAGGCAAGCTCTCGTCAAAAAGGTACTTTTTCGTCTCTCTTATTCGAGCGGTGTCAATATTTTTCGTCCTACTCTTTGTCAGTATCCCTTTATCCGACATATAATGACAACGAAGGGCAAACAACTATATTTGCCGGAAAGGATACCGGACAATGAACCGAAGCTACGAACTCTGCACGGCTTCAATGAGGTCAATGACCTATGCGCTCAAGGCGCAAAGGCTTCTTGAAGCCGCCGGAGTATATTCATATATCGTCAAACTCGACAGCTCGGCGACCCGCCGCGGCTGTGCATACGGGATAACATTTTACTGTGCATCGGGCGATACCGTCCGGCGCATACTCCGAAGCGAGAGAATATCGGTCTCGCAGTATATTATGGGGGGCGGTGAGAAGATTTGATATACCTTGACAATGCCGCAACGACCTTCCCAAAGCCCCTGTCGGTGACAAAAGAGGTCCGACGGTGCATAGAGACCTACTGCGGTAACCCCGGGCGAAGCTCTCATAAGCTTGCACTTGAAGCATCGGAGAAGATCTTTTCCTGCCGTGAGAGCATATCGGATTTTTTCTCGGTCGGAGCACCCGAAAGGGTTTTCTTCACACTAAACACGACCTACGCGCTGAACACGGTAATAAAGGGGCTTTTGCACCGCGGCGATCATGTCCTCATCTCGGACATGGAGCACAACTCGGTCTACCGCCCCGTTTTCCGCCTTGCAAGGGACAGGATCGTGACCTTCGATATATTCCGCACTCACCCGGGAGAGCTGACCGTCACATCGGCTGAGCGACTTGTCGGGAAGAAGACAAAGATGCTCGTCTGCACGCACTGCCCGAACCTCACATCGGCGGTCTTACCGATAAGGGAGATAGGAAGACTCTGTCGGCAAAAGGGCGTGATCTTCGCCGTCGATGCGGCACAGTCGGCAGGACATATCCCGATAGATATGGAGAAGGACAACATAGACGTTCTCTGCCTCCCGGGGCACAAGGGACTTTACGGCATACAGGGCTGCGGAGCGGTATGCCTTGCCGAAGGCATAGTCCCGGACAGTCTTGTCGAAGGTGGCAACGGGATCAATTCGTTCGAAGGAGGCATGCCCGATTTTCCGCCCGAAAGGTTTGAATCGGGTACTATGCCGACCCCCGCCATAGCCGCCCTTGACGAAGGCGTAAAGGAGATTAAAGAGATCGGCATAGACAACATCCGTGAGCACGAGAGGAACCTATTTTACACCTATCGCGAACGGCTTGAGAGCATAAGGGGCATAAAGATATACGACCCCGAAGCTCCGGGCGCGGTACTTCTCTTCTCTGTCGACGGTATACCGTCAGAAAGGATAGCCGCGCACCTTGCAAAGCACGGGATATGCGTCCGCGGAGGCTACCATTGCTCGGCTCTCGGACACAGAACTCTCGCCACCCCTCCGGGTGGAGCCGTGCGTTTGAGTTTCGGGATTTTCAATAAAACCGAGGAAGCCGACACATTCTTTTCTGTACTTTCGGATATCTGAAATATCGCCGTGCCCGATTGACACGGTCGTGGCATCGGAGTATAATATATCCGTAAAAGCAAAGGCTTCTTTCGGAAGAATGAAAGCAAATTCCGGGATCGATCCCGCAAGAAAGGAAGCTTTCGCCAACACGAAAGCCGTAGTTATAAAATGAAAGAAAACAGCAAAAAATACGTACTTCACCGTGTAGTCTTCGGGGCAGCGTTCGCGGCGCTTGTATTCGTCGGGACCTTCTTCTTTAAGCTGCCTACTCCGATAGGTTACATACATCTCGGCGATGGATTCATATATGCGGCGGCAATAATACTGCCGCTTCCGATAGCTGCGGTATCAGCGGCTATCGGAGGAGGAATGTCTGACCTTCTCTTGGGATATCCGCTCTGGATCCCGGCTACGGTAATAATAAAGGCAGCATCAACTCTTCTCTTCAAGAGAAAGGCGAACCGCCTTCTCTGCGGCAGAAACCTGCTTGCGCTCGGCGTAGGAGTTATTTGCAACGTCGCCGGCTATTATCTCTGGGGCTCGATCGTGGAGGGAAACTTCACCGCCTGCCTCGTCGAAATACCGCTGAACCTGCTTCAGGAGGCGGCGGGTTGTGCTATCTTCCTGATATTTGCGGGAATTCTTGACGCCAATCCGAAGCTCAGAAACTTTTTCTCCGCAAAAGTAAACTAAATTTATATTTGGCTTGAACTTATTGTAAATTGTGCTTCACTGCCCCTTGTATGAGACAGTAAGCTGTGCTATAATGCACACGGAGATCGGATCTCCGATATAATTACGATAGCTTTCCGGCACGCGGCCCCCCCTCTATGCCGTATGCCAATAAAGTTTTATTGTCTGTGCTTCTTTTATAATGTGTTGCTTACATTTTCTCAGCGCAGACACGACCTGACCGTGCACCCCCCAATGTCGGTCAGGTCACCTTTTTGTTTCCGGCAAGACACTGAAACGCTTTATGTTTCAGTGTTTTTTGTTTTTCGGTAGATGCGTCTGATGAAAATTTACACTACTACGACACTTTTTTTAATATGTGAGTGTTATCATAAAGGTTAAAATGGGGTAAGGAGGTGCTTATGGAAAAATTTAAGCAATGGTTAGTCCGCACATTCGGCGGAATGTACGGGATCGATTACCTCTATTATGTGCTGACTTTCACCGCTCTGATCTTCGCGATATTTGCCGTCCTTTTGCATTGGGCATTCTGGATACCGGCGATCGCGCTTATGGCATACTCGAATTTCAGAATGTTCTCTCATAACCGTGCGGCGCGAGCCTCCGAAAACCGTGCCTTCTTCGGATTCTTCAAGCGGATCGGACGTTTCTTCAAATTGCAGTTTTTCCGCATCCGCGATTGCAGAACGCATATCTACCGCAAATGTCCCAATTGCCGCGCGGTGATACGCCTTCCTCGCGCAAAAGGCAAACACACAGTTATATGCCCGAGGTGCGGCAAGCGCTTCGGTGTTAAAGGATAAGCCGCACTTATCTTATATTAAGGAGATTTATCATGCACAAAAAGAAAAAGACAGAAAGACAGTTTAAAGTCGTCAATTCCATGAGCATGCTCTGCGATGTCCTTCGCGAGCACGGAAGCAAGAACGCATTTATGTGGTTCGACCGCTCCCGCAACCTTCACAATATGAGCTATCGGGAATTATCCGATTCAATCCTCTTTGAGAGCGCGGGGCTCGCCTCTCTCGGATTCAGCGATAAAAGAGTCGCCATTGTCGGCGAGACTTCGCCGGAATGGGTAGCGTCATACATATCCGTGGTAGCGTCGGGCAACATCGCGATACCGCTTGACCGCGAGCTCGACTTTAACGAGCTGCTTGGCTTCCTCGAATTTGCGGAGGCAGACGCGGTCATATACTCCGGCGCGTTCAACGCAAAATTCGCCCCCGTCATCGGCACGCTCCCGACGGTGAAGTACTTCATCCCGATGTCCCCAGAAGGCGACACCGACTACCCCGCCGTTATAAGCCTCTCGTCTCTCAAGGAAAAGGGCAAGGCAGCCTTTGACAGCTACACCTTCCCTCTCACGAATCAGGACAGAATGGCTGTTATGCTCTTCACCTCCGGCACCACGGGAACGAGCAAGTGCGTTATGCTCTCCGAGCGCAACGTCATAGCCGCCGTCAACAGTGCCGGACTCACAGTCGAATTCTTCCCCGACGATACGATAGTATCGACCCTGCCGCTTCACCACACCTATGAGCTCTGCTGTATACTCGCGGCTCTCGGTTACGGTATGAATATAGGCATAAACGATTCGCTAAAGCACCTTATTAAGAATTATCAGGAATTCAAGCCCACGGGGCTTGTCCTCGTTCCGCTAATAGTAAATACCTTCTATAAACGTGTATGGGACGAAGCAAAAAAGACTGGCAAGGACAAAAAGCTGACCCTTGCCATGACCGCCTCCGAGCTTCTCCGCAAGGTCGGTATCGACGCGCGCCGGAAGTTCTTCGCTGAGATCCTTAACAACTTCGGCGGAAGGATAAATAAGATAATCTGCGGCGGTGCGGCAATGAACCCCACCATAGCCGAATGTCTTGAGGAGCTCGGCATAGATGTCTATGAGGGCTACGGAATCACCGAATGCTCGCCGCTCATCTCGGTAAACCCCTATTATGCCCCGAAGCGCGGCTCGGTCGGGCCCTCCGTTCCGTGCTGCCGCGTCCGCATAGATGCCGAGAGGATCAATGACAAGGGATTTGAGGAAGGCGAGATCCAGGTCCGCGGCGATAACGTAATGCTCGGATACTATAAGAACCCCGAAGCTACCGCCGAGGCCTTCACCTTCGACGGATGGTTCTGCACCGGCGACATCGGTTATATGGATAAAGACGGATATATATTCATCACCGGACGCAAAAAGTTCGTCATTGTCCTTGAAAACGGCAAAAATGTATTCCCCGAGGAGATCGAAGATAAACTCGTCGAGCTTCCGAAAGTCTCCGAGGGTGTCGTCATCGGCAGAAAGAAAGGCGAAAACGTGATCCTCACAGCCATAGTCTACCCCGACCTCTCAAAATTCCCCGCAAATGCGTCGGACGACGAGATCCTTGACACTCTGCGTAAGGATATCGCGGTAATGAACCGCGGATTAGTGTCATACAAGCAAATAAAGGCAGTTGAGCTGCGCCGCACTGAGTTCGAGAAGACCACATCGAAAAAGATCAAGCGCCATCTGCTGAGCTGATTACCGAAAAATCACGAAAAAACAGCTCTTCGGCGTCCCTTTCAAAGTGCAATGTGACAAAATTGATAAATTTTGCACAAACCTCTTGTATAATCGGAGCTTTTGAGTTACAATATGTATTTGGAAGATTTTGAAAATCAAAATTTACGGAGGATAATCAAAAATGTCAGTAAAAGTTGCCATTAACGGTTTCGGTCGCATCGGCCGTCTCGCATTCCGCCAGATGTTCGGTGCAGAGGGCTATGAGGTAGTCGCCATCAACGACCTCACCGCTCCCGCAATGCTCGCTCACCTTCTCAAGTACGATACCGCTCAGGGATCCTACTGCGGCAAGCTCGGCGAGAACCTTCACACCGTAGAAGCTACCGAGGATTCGATCGTCGTCGACGGCAAGGAGATCAAGATCTACGCCGAAAAGGACGCCAACAACTGCCCTTGGGGCACGCTCGGTGTTGACGTCGTTCTCGAGTGCACCGGTTTCTACTGCTCGAAAGAGAAGTCCATGGCGCACATCAACGCCGGCGCCAAGAAGGTCGTCATCTCTGCTCCCGCAGGAAATGATCTCAAGACCATCGTTTTCAACGTAAACAACAATACCCTTACCGCAGATGACCAGATCATCTCCGCGGCATCCTGCACCACCAACTGCTTGGCTCCCATGGCAAAGGCTCTCAACGACTACGCTCCCATCGAGTCGGGTATCATGACCACCGTTCATGCCTACACCGGTGACCAGATGATCCTTGACGGTCCCCACAGAAAGGGTGACCTCCGCCGTGCACGTGCCGGTGCTCAGAACATCGTTCTGAACTCCACCGGTGCCGCACAGGCTATCGGACTTGTCATCCCCGAGCTGAACGGTAAGCTCATCGGATCTGCTCAGCGCGTTCCTACCTGCACCGGTTCGACGACCATTCTCGTCGCCGTCGTCAAGGGCAAGAACGTCACGAAGGAAGGCATCAACGCCGCTATGAAAGCTGCTTCCAACGAGTCCTACGGATACAACGAGGATCCCATCGTGTCCTCCGACGTTATCGGTATGCGTTACGGCTCGCTCTTCGACGCCACCCAGACGATGGTTGCGAAGATCGATGACGACACCTATCAGGTACAGGTCGTTTCGTGGTACGACAACGAGAACAGCTATACCAGCCAGATGGTCCGCACCATCAAGTATTTCTCCGAGCTCAACTGATCGGACGTTATATAAGCTACGCCTCCGGAAATTTCCGGAGGCGTTCTTTATATAAAAAAAGTCACCGCATGGCGGTGACTTTTCTATGTAGGATATTGTCTTACATTTGCCCGCCGTATTCAGTCATTGGTAAGGTCAGCCTCCGAGGCTTCCTTCTCGGCAGCCTTTTCAGCCTTCTTTGCCTCTTTCTCGGCTTCCTTCGCGGCTTTTGCCTCTTCCTCGGCCTTTTTGATCTCGCGCAGCTCAGCGTTGATTGCATTTATCTGTTTGTTGATATCGCTGATCTCCTTGATCTTCGCTGTCATTTCCTCGGCGTTCTCAGCTTTGCCTACTTCGTGAAGATAGAAAAGCTTGCCAAGCTCGGTATAACGTCCGTCGGCCTTGCCCTGAAGATTGCTGACCTTCATTTTAAGCGATGCCTTGTTTGCGACAGCCTTCGTTTTATCTACAGTAGCTTTGCCTGTCTTGCTCACACTTGCGCAGAAATCGTTCCATTTGGACATATGTACACACCTCCGTACAAATACACTTTATTTATTATACTATTTGTCAACGTCGATTAAAACTACATTTTCACAATAATTTGTAAATTACCGCTCTTATTTCGAAACAATACTTATATGATTTATAACGATAGGATAAATTGGCCTATCCGAGTAGTCGGTTCTGACACCCGCGATCTTGTCTACCGTTTCAATGCCGGATGTCACTTTTCCGAAGGCGGCGTACTGCCCGTCAAGGTGCGGTGCGTCCATGTGCATGATGAAGAACTGGGACGATGCCGAGTCGGGCACCATCGTACGAGCCATTGAGAGGACACCGCGCGTATGCTTTATGTCATTCTGCGGAAAACCGTTCGAGGCAAATTCACCGTATATCGAGTCGGCATCGTGATGCCTGCCCTTTTTGTCGTAGCCACCACCCTGTATCATAAAGCCCTCTATAACACGGTGGAAAACAAGCCCGTCAAAGAAGCTTTCTCCTATGAGCTTCAGAAAATTCTTCACCGTTTCGGGTGCCTTTTCGGGGTAAAGCTCTGCCTCCACAGTACCGTAGT
>CALYSG010000068.1 GCA_945485605.1 uncultured Clostridia bacterium | reverse complement strand
TACGCGGGGACCGATTTTTATTTATTTAAGACAATACCGCTAAATGCTTTTGGATAAATTCGCTGTCAAAAATTTCGTAATATAGAGGCAAAATCAGCGAATCGCGCGGTGTTTTATCAAGTCAGGAAACGGTTTTCTTTCCGAAGACCACGATCTCACGGGTGTTGATCTCCTGGAGTCCGGTTGCGTTGGCCTCGATGATTCCGCCGCGGTAAATACCGATCCTTATGTACTTTCCGGAATACCCTGCCATCGAGAACATAACACCGACCTTTGCCGTATTACCCTTCCACGGGTCTTTCATCGTCGATACATCCACACTCTTCAGCGGGGTCAGGAATGCGTCGTAGCACGCAGATTCGACCTTGGTCCAGTTCACACCGTCGTCGCTGACGTAAACGTCCTGTGCCTGTGCAAAGCCCTTAAGGCTTCCCGACATATATCCGATCGCATCAAAGCTTACCTTCTCACCGAAGTTAAGAGTTATAAGACCTGTATAATGCGACAAGACGTCCTTTTCACCGTTTATGTTGTATGTATCGCTGTCGAAGAATATAGACGCCATATATGACGAACCCCAATGTCCGTTTACGAGGTTTATCACCGAATGGGTCTTATCTCTCGCGGTATTGGTTGTGTTGACCGCTCCCTTCTGAGTGCCGTCCATATGCGAAATACCTATAACAGATACTCCGTAGCCTATATCGGCGATATCCTTCTTCTGGTCCTCGGTCAGCTCGGTACCGGAGCACTCGGGCGAAGCGATCTTATCCTTGTCACCGCGGATACCCGAGAACGTCTTTCCGTCATTTCCGTTATAGGTGGTCCAGCCGTCGCCCTGAACGTTGGAATCACGAACGATCACGGACAGAAGATCTGATTTCGGAAGCGAAGTCAGCATCTGAGTTTTTGAAGCGTCGACAAACTCGTCTGTCTTCGGTGCTGTAACACCTTCCGACGAAATGGCATAGGCGGCGTCAACCGGCGCACCGTTCTTTATAATATCCGACGCGACCTCACGAAGGATCTTTGCATATTCGGCATTGACCGTGCCGTCATATGTAAGGATTGCGGGATCCACACCGAAGATCGTACCGAAAAGCGTCCATGCAACAAGGTAACTGCCCATAACGCCGGGATGCTTGATGTCTGTGTAATAAAGCTCTATCTCGGGATGATCCTTATATGACTGCGAGAAAGCGGCGCCGGCGTATGCCACGGGCACTCCGAGTTCTTTGCCGATAGCGGCGCAACCGGCACGCAGTTTCATTTCCATGTCAAATGTATCTTTGCCGTAAGGCGGAAGTCCCTTGTAGCCGTCTTTGTAGCCCCAGGTCTCGTATATCCACATCTCGGCACCGTTTTTGTCGATGAGCTCCTTGAATCTTCGGCAGGAATCATAGAAATTGCCCGGATTGGAGATAGGCGACGCGCTCTGATCCTGAAGTATGACTATATCATACTTTACCGTACTGAGAAGGTTTAATGCCCGCGCACCGTATTCGTCCTTTTCATTCAGAAATTGATGCAGATAGTATCCGCCCTTGTATACCGAATCAACGGTAACATTGTAGCCGGCGTTCTTTGCTATCTGATAAAAGATACCGTTCGGCTTGTTCATGTCGTTGTAGTATGTGAAACTGTTGCCGATGAACAGAACACGGTAACCCCTCGACGCATCGCGGGGCTCTGAAACAACGGGCTTGTAGCCTTCATCGGCGGTCGTCGCCTCGGTCGTAGTTCCCTCAGCCGTCGTAACGGTATTATCGGGGTTATCGGCAGAGGTCGCCGCCGTGGTTGCCGAAGTCTCTCCGCCGCCCGACGCGCAGGCAGCCATTGAAAACATCATAAATCCGCAAAGCATAATTGAAATGATCCTTTTCATATTAATTTCTCCTTATAAGATGCCTTATTATAGCACAATAAACAAGGAAAATCAATAGGTAACCGGATTTTTTATCTTTTTTTATAAATTACGAGCTCCGGCTGACTGCCGTTTACACTGTAACTGCAAATAAGTATAAAGCACGGATCGGCAACGACGCCGTAACAGATTCCGAGATCGGCAAACTCCACCTGCGTTCCGAGGTAAATGTTTTTATCGTTCAGAAATTTCACCTTTTCGCCGCTCGGAAGAGTGTATTTAAGGTTCACGAACTCTCCGCAAAGCTCGTAAAGCGCCTCCGCCTCGGTTATGCCCTCGGCACGAAGGAGAGCGTTGACCTCTGCGAGAAGTCCCGCCTTGAATTCGTCGTAGGCAGCCTTGCCTCCTGTCTTTATGTATTCGGCGGCGATACATTTGCCGCCGAAGGGACTGCCGCAGGTAGCCTCACAGCCGCGACACTCGTCCTTCATCCTGCATTCTTCACAGTTTGCCCCACATATTGATCCCATGTTGTTTTATTCCTTTCTCATATTTTATTTTGTAAGCGGTTTTACGGCAATAAGCTCAATATATCCTCTTTCACCGCGCGGCTCGAGCTGAATACGCGGGTTATCATTGTCTCGGCAGTAGCCGATCACGGAAGGATCGTACCTGTCGATAGCATACCGCACCGCCGAGATCGCGTCGCAGTAGTCCTCCTCTGCGAAAGGTTCGCCCTGAAACATCAGATACTCGGAATTTGGGAGAGAGATAACGTCAAATCCATGAGGCACCGCACCGTCAAAGTCGGCTGATACCTCAACGCCCTGAACATAGGTTGATGTACCGGGCGTCTTCATGTTCTCGGGCAGCCACATACACACGGGCTCTCCGCAGAGCGAGTCCATACTGATAAGAGTACCCCAGACATCACATCCGACCTCCTCGCAATAGGAAAAATAGTCCTCGGCACAGATGCCGCGTTTTATTACAGCCTTCCTTGCGGGCTTTCTTATCACCTGAATAAAAATGTTGTTCGTGTTTTTCATGTCCGTATTATCCTTTCTCATTGCTCTGAATTTTGCACCGTAAGGGATAAAAAGGGTTATCGGACTCGGGTCCTGCGCATAAGTCCCCGGCAGCACGCCGAATTCGCGGAAGAACGCCCGGGTGTAGCCGTCAACACTTCCGAAGCCGAGCTCAAAAGCCGCATCGGTAACGCGGCAGTCGCCGTTTTTGAGCTTCAGAGCCGAGCGACTGAGTCTTAAGCGTCTGATATAATCCGCCGGCGTCAGCCCCGTGTAATGCTCAAACAGACGATAGGAATACCAAGGCGAAAAGACAGCCGCGCGCGCAAGCTCCGAAAGAGTTATCTTTTCGTCAAGGTGAGCCTCAATGTAGTCCTGCATCCGCTGAACCGCCAGTATCCGTTCGTCCATAACCCCGCCTCCTTACTTTGCGGACACATTATACATCGGATAAAATAAAATCGCTCGACTTTTTTTGCTGTAAAAAAATTATTCTGTTTCCCGCTTCAGCCGGTTTTATTTTCATTCCGGCATAAAAAATATCTTATTTCCCGTATGACGGACAGGTCGCTTAATATTTTTATGCTTCCGACTCCATAGGAGGAAGCTCGCCGAAGGCGAGGAAAAGCGGATAATCTCTTATAACAAATCGGCTGAAGTAATAATTGTGATGCCCGGTCTTGCGGTATGCTTCCTCCGGGATATCGTATACCGAGCCGTCCATCGGATCAATGAGGTGCACGGGCAGATCCTCATTCATTCCCGCCGAGAGCGTAACAGTACCGTGGAAATCGTTTGTCGTGCCTTCACTGTTTTTCCAGTATGCGTAAAGCAGTGTGCCGTTCTCGAGTCTGAAGCCCGCAGTGATACATTCCGAAAAGTCAGTGTCGCGCACCATCCAAGGCTTCTCGGGTTCTTCCCTCAAAAACATGACCGGCGGATCTACTCGCTTCACATCCCCCGCGAAGAGAGCTGCAAGGCTTTGCAGTGCAAAGTATGCCGGTTTACGGTCATAGCTTCCGGTCGAGATGCCGTTCTCGTCAAAATCGGCTCCGAGCACCCCGAAATATCCGTAATCGAGATAGCTCGCCTTATCTCCTACCTTACCGCGAAGTGCCTCGATCATATCCACGCAGGAAAAATAAGAGGTAAACTTTACCTCGGTCGAAAGGTCGGTCACAAGGTGGCGCAGGAGAGATTTCGCCTGACTGTACGGACTCCAGTCCGCCTGCTTGAGCGCACCGTTTCCGCAAGGGCTCGACTGAGCCCCCGATTCGCCCTGAATGAGGTCGAGCTTCAGTCCGTACAGGTCGAGAAGTCCGCGAAATGCTCTCACGTGTTCAATTATATCGCATTCGGCAAGCGTGTAGACATGGAAGGATATCGCATCAAGGTATTCGCCCATTCCGGTCTGCAACGCCGCGTTGAGGTAGGAAACATTGTGCATCCAGAGCGCGCCGCCGATCATATAAGCCTCCGGGACCGCCTCTTTGATTGCCTTTGCGGTAGCCGCCGTAAAATTACCGTACTCCGTGGGATTGACGCCGTTCGGCTTCCAGCTCCATCTGCCGTCCGGCTCGTTCCAGACCTCAAAATAACGCACACGTCCCCTGAGATGAACTGCCAGAGCGACAACATAGTTCAGCCATGCGGCATACTCTTCTTCATCATGTACCGGAGGACATCCAACCGCACCGAAGCTGATTTTTGCAATATCGTTATATAGCTCGTTTCCGTAGCAAAGGCACACCCAAGGCTGAAGCCCGCGTGCAATAAGATTGTCTACTATGCTGTCAAGCCATTCAAAATCGTAAAAACCCTTTTTTCGTTCTGTGCGTTGCCAGCCCGACTGGATACGCACCCACTTTACGCCGAGCTCCCCAAGCTTGTCGTACGCCTTTTCGGGATCAAATACTGCACGATCGAGCTTCTCAAAACCTATACCGAGACGCGAAAGCCCGACCTGAGCAGCCGATTTCGGGCGCAGTTTTCCGATCTTCTTCAGTTTTACCATATTTCCCTCCGATAAATTTTACATACATTTATTTTACCACATAGCCCCTGCACTGTCAAGCAACGCAAAAAGCAATACGGGTCATTAGGTCTGTACTTTGTTTTGGAAATATTCTGTCTCCGCTTGCGGAATACTACGGGGACTGCCGAACAGTCCCCGTTCTTTATTCAGCTCTGAAATCAATGATTCATTCCCGCAAATAAAATCGCCGTTTTTGTATAAATCTTCATTTTCTGCACAAGATAGTTGCAGGCAAACGGAAAAAACACCCGTGTGCACAGGTTTTTTCGGAAAACAAAAACTACAACTCTATAATATCCTGCTTTGAGATCTCAGATCAGGAAAAATCAAGAATTCCCAACAAAGAAAGGAAGCTTTCGCAAACCGAAAGCGATGGTTATAAAAAATGAAAGCAACAGGAATCGTGCGCAGGATCGATGACCTCGGGCGAGTCGTTATCCCGAAGGAGATCCGCCGCACTATGCGTATCCGCGAGGGCGACCCCTTACTGAACTCATTGACAGGGATGGCAAGGTTCTGCCGGGCGGTGGAAAATATGGCGGGACGGCTGGACAAGGGTACATAAAAGACAAAACAGACGACTGTAATCAGCCGTCTGTTTCTGTATTTGTAGATTATTCTTTTCTCCACACCATTTTGTTGACGACACCGGTGTATGACTGAATGATTTTGACCACCTTTGAGGACACATTTTCCTCGATGTAATCCGGCACCGGAATGCCGTAATCGCCGTTTTTGTTCATCTCGACTGCCGTATCAACCGACTGTAACAGTCCCTTCTCGTCAATTCCCGACAGGATGAAGCATGCCTTGTCAAGTGCCTCGGGGCGTTCGGTGGAAGTGCGGATGCACACAGCCGGGAACGGGTGTCCGATGCTGGTAAAGAAGCTGCTCTCCTCCGGGAGGGTGCCACTGTCAGAAACCACGCAGAAAGCGTTCATTTGCAGGCAGTTGTAGTCATGGAAACCGAGCGGCTCATGCTGAATCACCCGCTTGTCAAGCTCGAATCCGCTGCTTTCCAAGCGTTTGCGGCTTCTCGGGTGGCAGGAGTACAAAATCGGCATATCATACTTTTCCGCCATTTTGTTGATTGCTGTAAACAGGCTGGTAAAGTTCTTTTCGGTGTCGATATTTTCCTCACGGTGAGCAGACAGCAGGATGTACTTGCCCTTCTCCAGACCGAGACGCGCGTGAATGTCGCTCGCTTCGATCTCGGCAAGATTGTTATGGAGTACCTCAGCCATCGGTGAGCCGGTCACATAGGTGCGCTCCTTGGGAAGTCCGCAATCGGCAAGATAGCGCCGCGCGTGCTCGGAATATGCCATGTTGACGTCGGAAATAATGTCCACAATTCGCCGGTTGGTTTCCTCGGGCAGGCACTCGTCCTTGCAACGGTTGCCCGCCTCCATGTGAAAGATCGGAATGTGAAGTCTCTTTGCACCTATAACGGACAAGCAGGAGTTGGTATCACCTAAAACCAAAACGGCATCGGGCATGATTTCTGCCATCAGAGTGTAGGATTTGGCGATGATGTTGCCGCAGGTCTCACCGAGGTTATTGCCAACCGCGTCGAGATACACCTCGGGATCGGCGAGCTTCAGATCCTTGAAAAACACGCCGTTGAGGTTGTAGTCGTAGTTCTGCCCTGTGTGTGCAAGGATGGTGTCAAAATACTTGCGACATTTCGTAATCACAGCCGCCAAACGGATAATTTCCGGGCGCGTGCCAACGATGATAAGTAGCTTTAGTTTGCCGTTTTCCTGCCACTTGACATTCTCAAACATTTATCTTCCCACCTTTGCAAGTTCTTCTTGAATATATGCAAGCGATGCGATCTTTGCCTTAGTTTCCTCGATATTCAAAAGACGGGTGTTGTTCGAGTTAAACTCGGTCAATATATTGCGATTTTCGTCGCCCTCTTTAAAATACTTGTCGTAATTCAGTCCGCGATTATCGGCAGGAACGCGATAAAAGTTGCCCATGTCGATGGCTTTTGCGCATTCCTCGTTGGTCAGCAATGTTTCATACATTTTCTCTCCGTGACGAATGCCGATGACCTTGATGTCCTCTTTCTTGCCACCGAACAGTTCGCAGACAGCCTGTGCCTGAGTTTCTATCGTGCAGGCAGGGGCTTTCTGAATCAAGAGGTCACCGTTCTCGCCGTGCTCAAAAGCAAAGAGAACGAGGTCGACCGCCTCCTCAAGAGACATAATGAACCGTGTCATGGATGGTTCGGTAATAGTGATCGGATTGCCATTTCTGATCTGATCGATCCAAAGCGGAATGACCGAACCGCGTGAACACATGACGTTGCCGTAGCGGGTACAGCAGATTTTTGTTTTTCCCGAATTACGTGACTTTGCAACGGCGACTTTTTCCTCAATTGCCTTGGTAATTCCCATAGCATTGATAGGGTATGCCGCCTTGTCGGTGGACAGGCATATAACACACTCCACACCTGCTTCTATCGCAGCAGTCAGCACATTATCAGTACCGATAACATTGGTGCGCACGGCTTCCATCGGAAAAAACTCACAGGACGGAACCTGCTTGAGTGCTGCTGCATGGAATATGTAGTCCACGCCGTGCATTGCTCCGCGGCAGGACTCCAGATTGCGCACATCGCCTATGTAGAATTTTATCTTGTCTGCCACTTCGGGCATCTTTGCCTGAAATTCGTGGCGCATGTCGTCCTGCTTCTTCTCGTCGCGTGAGAAGATACGGATCTCGCCGATATCTGTCCGTAGGAAGCGATTCAAAACGGCATTACCGAATGAACCTGTACCTCCTGTAATTAATAGTGTTTTTCCTGTGAATAAAGACATCTTTATATACCTCTTGTGTTCATTATATCTTGTAATGGTTTAGTGATTATCATCGGGAACAATTCTTGTTTCGAACTTTTCGGATAAAAGAGTAGAAGAAACGCCTTCTGTGTGCGGTAAATATACAACGTCAACACCATGAGCTTTCAACTTTTTCTCAATCTCATCATACATGGCACTGTTTTTCCAATCGCTACCATGAAACAAGGCATCAAAATGATAATTTTCCCATGCTTTAAGTTTATCCATATCGGATTGAACCACCACTTTATCAACACATCTCAGTTCCGAAATGATATCTATTCTTTCTTTAAATGGAATTACAGGAGTTTTATGTTTATACTCTTTGACCACTTCATCTGTACTTACTCCAACAATGAGATATTCACATTGTTCTTTGGCTCTACGCAAAATATTTAAGTGGCCAATATGAAACATATCAAATACTCCGGTAGTATATCCTATCTTGTATTTTTTCATAATCTCCTCTATTTCTATCCGAATGTAACTGAATTTCTAGTTATTCTCGTTTTGAATTCTTGTGTCAAATACGAGTTTCTCCGGATTGTGAGTAATTCTCTTTTCTACAGGTGGCAATTCCATATAGTTTTCACCATATATTCGCTTCAAATAATAATTTGTATCATTTGGCGCAAAATACATCTTTCCTTCAAACGATATTTCCTTGAAAGGTATATACGTTTCTTTGGGCATCGTTTGTTTTATTGGACTGTAGTTGCTACCATAATTTATAAAATATTTTGAAAAATCGCCATTATACCGTTTCATCAATCTATTTTGTATTTTATGTAACTCAACAGTTGGAATCATTGACATAAACCGGTAAATAGCCTTTCTAAATGGCCTGCAATAATGCTGTTTATAAAAACCAATCTTATACAGATATAATGCTGATATTTCTTTAATCACTTGAGTTACAAATCTTTTTTTTGATGAATCTATCACAGTCGCATCATCTAAAGGAAAAATATCAACGTAAATCCCCGTTTTGCACCCTAACCCGGCAGTATTCTTCTCTTCAAATATAGTATACTTTTTCCTGATTTTTATAAATGGGAGCCAATATGTCTTGTCTGTTTCTATGCTATGAAGGTAGAAATCATCAGATAATTCATTCTTGCATACATCGATAAACTTCTCATAATCATTTCTTGGCATTGCAACATCAAGATCATCATCCCATGGTATAAAGCCTCCATGTCTAACAGCTCCTAACAGAGTACCTCCGACAAGGCA
>CALYSG010000067.1 GCA_945485605.1 uncultured Clostridia bacterium | reverse complement strand
ATCACTTTCGTCACGCCTTTTGCCTATTTAACTGTCTTACGAACACCCCGCTAAAACCCGGCATTTTTTTGTGCGATTTATGTCGGTCTTGCCAACTGAACATCGGCATTTTGCCGAGAAATTAAATTAAAAAGCAAAGCAGATCCGGTAAAAAACGACCGAGATCGCCTCAAAAACGCCGGGCGGGAACCCGGCATTTTTTAGGTGCTGTAAAAAACATCGGTTTTTTAACAGCACCTTTTATTCTATAAGATTTCTGTACTCGCTCGGAGAGAACTCGGTGTGCTTCCTGAATGTATTTGAAAAATAGAAGGAATTGGAAAAGCCGCAGGTCTCCGCAATATCCGAAATACTCATATCGGTGCAGGAAAGCAGCTCCTTCGCGCGCGAAATACGCAACCCGTTCAGGTATTCTATCGGGGTCTGCCCCGTGCATCTCTTGAACTTAAGAATAAAGCCGGTATGCGTGAGATTTCTCCTCTCGGCAATCGATGAGATCATAATCTTTTCCCCCATATGATCCCTGAAATACTGTATGGCAAAAAGCACGTCGCGGTCGGGCACCGTCTTTTTCTCAAGGTTTGCCGAAAACAGGTAGTTTTCATATATTATATTGCCGATGAGATTCTCAAAAATACTTTTCCGCTCGTCCTCGGGAAGCGAAACGGCAAGCCCGGTATCAAGCGCTATCTGCTCCACGCGATGATGCCTTATCATAAGCTTGCCGGGGTGAAGATGCGCGAGCGCGTTTCCCCCGTCGCTGATATTGAATTTGAACTGATGAAAGCCGATGGGCGCTTCGATCCGCCGTGAATAGCGAAGCCCCGGAGGGAAGTAGACGATCTCCTTGTCCCCGACGCTGAAGGTATCCCCTCCCCCGAAGCTGTACGAAATTTTCCCCGAGGTAATAAGCAGCATTATATGCTCGAACGGCGTCGCATCGGTATACTTGAAGCGCTTGTAATTGTCGTAATTGTTGTGAAAAATAAAGTCTACCTTCATTTTGCACTCCGTAGTTTGATTTTTTATATATTTATTATAACACTTCGCATTTACTTTGTCAAGGCGTAATTATATAATATAGATGAGCCACGGGCAAATCAGCCGCTATTGTCTATATTGCACAAAAATGTTAAGCCTTATCAGAAGTCATAAACCCACAAGCCGTTGCTTTCACGGCAATCCGACATTTTGCCCGTCGTTAAAAAATATATAAATCAAAGGATAAACATATGGAACTTGCAATCTGCCCGCAGACACTCGGCGGACTTGTCGGCGGGGATGGCGGAACCGAAGCGATAATGACCTTCTGCGCCGGGTACGGAGTGAAAACCTTCGACTTCGGAATAAGGTCACGCCCCGGCACCTGCCTCACATATGCCGATGACTGGAGGGATCGGGCAAAAAAATTTGCGGAAAACACCTCAGCCCTCGGCTACCGCTTCTGCCAGTCTCATGCACCCTATTCCCGCTTCCTTTACGAAAGCATCGAATACTACCGTGAAATGACAAGAAGGTCGATAGAGATAGCCGCAATTCTCGGCGCACCGTGCATAGTCATTCACCCCGAGCTTCGCGACTTCAGAACGCAGGACTACGACCACGGCGCGGCATTTGCAAGGGCAAAGGAATTCTACCTTCCCTTCGCAGAGCTTGCTTCAAGGCTCGGAGTAAGGCTCGCTGTCGAAAATCTTTTTGACTTCAAGCGTCGCTGGAACTACGGTGCGACAGTCGAAGAGCAGATCGAATTCATCGAAGCGCTCGGCGGCTCCGATACAGTCGGCGCCTGCTGGGATTTCGGTCATGCCCATGTTATGTACGGGGACGAGGACTCGGAAAAGCTCAGGCAGCTCGGCTCGCGCGTAATATGTACCCATGTCCACGATAATTCGCAGGCAAAGGACCTCCACCTCCCGCCATACCTCGGCGAGATCGACTGGGACAGACAGATGAAGGCACTTGCCGATACGGGCTACCGCGGGGAGCTCGATCTTGAAATAAAGGTTGCAAAGCTTCCGCCCGAGCTTAAAACGGATTACCTTGACTTTATTTTCCGAGGAGGAAAACGTCTCACGGAAATTTTTGAAAGCTACATTAATAAATCAAATAAGGAGGAAACCATATGAAAAAACGCATGATTGCGGCGGTATTGCTCGTTCTGATGATCCTGTCGCTCTTTGCCGCCTGTACCACCGATACCGGCAATCCCTCTGGCACAGAGAACGGCGGCAAGGATACCGGCAATTCAACCGCAAAGCCCTCGGATACAAAGGAGGGCTACGACAAGAACGGCTATATTCTCGACCGCCTTCCCCAGACCATAGATCAGAAAAATGAGGAGCTGTCGGTCCTCTACTGGTCGGATCGTCAGTATCAGGAATTCGACGCCGAGGGTCAGACGGGTGAAAGTGTTAACGACGCCATCTTCTGGCGCAACAGCAGGGTCGAAAAGCGCCTTAACGATGATGTGACATTCAAAGGGATCAAGGGAGACGGCAACAATTACACAAGCTTTGTACAACATATAGAAACCGACAGAGATACCGGGAAATCCTACGATATTATTGCGGGATACAGCATAGCAAACGCATCGCTCGCGTCAAAGGGCATCTGCACCGACCTTATGGAATACGATTCGATCCTTGAATTCGATATGCCGTGGTGGCCGCAAAAGATGGTAGATGAGTCAACTCTGAACGGAAAGCTCTTCTTCGTCACCGGCGACATCTCGACAAACCTTCTGATGATGATGCAGTGCGTCTACTTCAATAAGAATATGGTCAACGAGCGCGACGACCTCGATTCGCCGTACAACCTTGTAATAAACAACCGCTGGACTATCGGAATGATGATCGAAATGGCTGAGAAGGTCTACGAGGACGGCGGCTCTCCGGGAAAAGACGCCGACGATACCTTCGGTTTCACCGTTTCATCCGAAACAAACGCCTTCGATACCCTCTTCTATTCATGCGGACTCAGAACGATGGAGAAGGACGACAGCGACCTTCCTACCGTGTCCAAAAAGTGGAACAGCGAAAAGACCGGAAGCCTCCTTCAGAAGATCAATCGGTTCTTCAACACCAACAACGCCTACAAAACTCCGACAAACAAGATATTCAAATCCGAGCGTGCCCTGTTTGAAATGGCGTCGCTGAACCTGACCTTCCTCACCTTCTCGGACATAGATTTTTATGGCATAGTCCCGGCTCCCATGTTCGATGAATATCAGGAGGAGGGCTATCTGACCGCGGTGTCAACACCGCACACCCTCTATTCGATAACCGACTACTCGCAAAAAAAGGAGCACGGTGCGTACTGGCTTGAATGTATGGCGTCGGAGAGCTACCGCACGGTAACGCCCATAGTGTTCACGAAAACCCTCAAGTCAACATACTCGACCGATCAGGAATCAAGCCGTATGCTCGATATAATAAGAGGCTCTATCGTATTCGACGTCGGAAGGATCTACTCATACGCATTCGATAACCTTACTCTTACGGTCTGGCGCGACTGCATAAAGAACGACAACTCGAACTTCTCCGCCGAATTCAAGAGAACGGCTGAGGGGATAGTCGACAAGAGACTTACCGAGCTTCGCGAGAAATTCTCATAAAATATTTTTTGGAGGACAGAAAAATGAAAAAAGCGGTATCCTTGATCCTCGTTCTGGCACTTGCCGTATCCCTTGTTGCTGTATCGTCGGTCTTCGGCGCTTCGGCGGCGACATGGGACGGAAACAGCATCGATACCTCGTGGTATCAATCCGATAAAGATGAGTTCAGGCTCTCCACCCCCGAACAGCTCGCCGGGCTATCTGCACTTGTAAACGGCAAAGACACAGAATATCCCGACGGCGTAAGCTTTGAAAACAAAACCGTACTTCTTGATGCCGACATCTACCTCGGCAATAAGCCATTTACTCCGATAGGTCACAGCCTCTCCGGAGCGCAGAAATTCGCCGGCACCTTCAACGGACAGGATCACTCGATCTTCAATCTTAACGTCACCATGGTTTCGGTTGCCGATTCGGGGAACCGCTTCGGGCTCTTCGGAACGCTTACCGGCACCTGCAAAAACCTTAATATCAAATCGGCGGAGATCAACACCCCATTTGACTGCTATTCGGCATTCATAGCCGGACACGCAAACGGCGGCAAAATAGTATCCTGCACGGTCGATACCTATTCAAAGCTCTCCTGCGTATCGAGCTCGAACGGAGCCTTCGCGGGAAGAGTGGAAAACGGCGGTATCATAGATTCCTGCATCAACAATGCACCGATAACCTGCACGGCGCTTGAAGGCAGCACGAAGCATGTCATAGTCGGCGGAATCGCCGGTCTTGTGGGAAGCAGCACCGTGTCCTATTGCGTAAACTACGGAAAGATCACCGCCGATGCAACAAATGTCGGCGAAGGAAGCCAGCAGGGCGTCGGAGGCATCGCGGGATTTTCGAATGTCGGCTCGATACTGAACTGCGTCAATGAGGGAGATGTTTCATTGACCCATACCGCCGCCGGGACCGGAACCGCCGGTATCGTCGGGAAATGGCACTCCGGCGCCGGATCGACGGTTGAAAACTGCTACAATTTCGGAAGCGTCACGGGCGCAAACGGCGACACCACCCGCACGGCTCTCATAGTCGGTCATGCAAAGGCAAAGGGCACCGTCAAAAACAGCGGCTCACTCTCATGCGGAAACCTTGAACTTGTAGGAACCGAAGCGGCAGGCTCTGCAACTGCCGAGGGACTCATAATAGCCGAGAAGGATTCCGAAGAATACAAGTCGATCAGAGCCAAAGCAGACGAAATCGAGAAGACCCTTGAAACGGTTCCGGTAACGCTCACGGTACACTACGTCGATGAAGCCGGAAACAAGCTCGCCGAGGATGTCGTGCAGTCCGTATATAAGGGCGGCACGTACAGGATCGTCTCGCCCGTCATAGAAGGCTACGACTTTGACAAGGATGTCGTCGAGGGTACCGTGGAGGGCAACACCGAGCTGACGGTTACATATAAAAAGAAGGTCTGCACCGTTACGGTCAAATATGTGTACGAGGACGGCAAAGAGGCGGCTGCCGATAAGACCGAAACCGGCAACTACGGCGACGAATTCTCGATAACCTCGCCAAAGATAGAGGGATTTACCCCGAACTTCGCCGAGGTCAAGGGCAAATTCGAGACAACAAGAACGATAACCGTCAAGTACAAGGCGGCTCCGACTTCCGATACGTCAAGCGATGAGCCGAATAACACCACCGAGGCGCCCTCTTCCGGAAGTGACACCTCCTCGACAAAGCCGAATGAAGGCGGAAGCTGCGCCTCCTGCTCGAGCTTTGCGGCTCTTCCCCTTCTTGCACTCTCTGCCGTGGCTCTGCTCGGCACAGCTTTCGTAACCAAGAAGAAATGAAGGTACACGGCATAAAAAAAGTCGCCGTATCCGCAATAATCATCCTCCTTATCCTGCTCCTTGCCGTCTCCTGCAATGAGCGGGAAACGGGAGGCGGAACCGTTACGGAGCCCGGCTCCGTAACGGTTTCTTCGGATACCGACGACAATAACCAATCCGATAAGTCCCTTGAAATAAAGAAGGAAAACGGAGAATTCAACATCACAGTCATACGCCCCGACAATGATGATACCTCATCAAAAAGCGTAAAAGCGGCGCAGAAAATCTGCTCGGCATTCGAAAACCTTACCGGCATCCCTTGCCGGCTAAGCAGTGACATTCTCCCATCAGGAGCAGACAACGACGAGCCGGAGATCCTTGTCGGTGTCACTTCACGTGAGGAAACCGCGCAAGCCATGACTGACTGCACCTACGGTGACTACACGGTGAGAATTATCGGCTCGAAAATAGTAGTGGCAGCCTTCAATTACGACCTTCTGAACGATGCCGCGGATCATCTCATAAGGCTTATGACCGCGGGCTACGACCGTGAAAAAGAAGTGATCACTATAAGCCGTGCCGACCTTGACACCCGCGTCACCGTCGACACAAGACTCGGCGAGCTCCCGGTATTTGAGGGCGGAAACCGCACCGTTATGTACGATGCGGGACTTCGCACGACGGGCAAGAGCTGCGACGAAATAATCGTCTTCAATACTAACCCCGACGAATACGGCAGGTACAAAGAAAAACTGACCGAAAACGGCTATACTCTCTACACCGAAAACGAAATAGGCGAAAACCTCTTTTCGACCTTTGAGAACGAATTCTTTACAGTCAACGCCGGATATTACAGGCACGACAGCAGTGTAAGAATACTGATAGAGCCTCTCGCGCCCCGCACGGGACTTGAAAGTGACAACAAATACACGGCAGTGACAACCTCACAGATAACGATGCTCGGACTTGAGCATACCGACAGCGAGGGCAAGCTGATCACCAACGGACTGTCAATGTTAATAAGGCTTACCGACGGTCGCTTCATAGTAATCGACGGCGGCTACAACCGAAGTACCGAGGTCAAGCTTCTGATAAATGCAATTAAGGAGCAGTCCGCATCGTATACCGATAATCCGGTAGTTGCCGCGTGGATAATTTCCCATATACATATTGACCATTTCGCGATGATAGGATATAATTATCCTGCATTTATATCGGCGGGCATAAAGGTCGAGCGCTTCCTGACGAACTTCATATCCGACAGCGAGCGTAACAAGTCGATAACCTCGTCCGAATACGGCAAGAACTGGCGGGCGACCGAGGGCGCCGAATACGTGAAAATCATAGAGGCATCGGATGCGTTCGGTGCGGCTCTTTATAAGCTTCACCCGGGACAGGTATTCTTCTTCGCGGACTGCCGCGCAGAAATACTCTACACGCTCGAGAGCAGTGCCCCCGACACCTGCAATGCGCTGAACGGAACCTCGCCGATAATCAGGATGGTCTTCGGCGAAAAGACCTCTTTTCTCTGCACCGGGGATGCAACCGGCAAGGCTTTCGGCATCCTGAACGCCATGTACGGCGATTACATAAGGTCTGATATTATTCAGGTAGCCCACCACGGCTACACGACCTACGGGCAGGAAAACGAGACCGCAAAGGCATACCGCACGGTTAATGCCTCGATAGTTCTCTGGCCGATGGGAATGTCCGCCTATGACGCATGGAAAATAAAGAGCTACAACAGCCCGTTGTTCGTAACGAATAACTTCAAAAAGTGCTATGTCGCGGGAGCGGAGGGTGATACCGTTACGGTAGCCCTTCCCTACGAGGCGGGAAAAAGCTCAATAACAGAAAAAAGATCGTGAGGATAACAAACGGCATGAAAAACGGCCGAAAATACGTAATCGACGCTGACTTTTGCGGTACATTTTCCGATGCGCTGAGCTTCATAACCGAGAATCAGCTCCTCGATACCGGAAGATGGGAAGAATTCGTACGCCAGTACAAAATAAAATCCGATTCGGCAAATCGAGGCTGGAGATGCGAATACTTCGGAAAAATGATGAGAGGCGCATGCCTTGTTTTCGGGGCAACGCACGACGAAAGACTCTATGCAGTGCTTAAATCTTCGGTTGAAGACCTTCTCACGGCGCAGGACAGCGACGGTCGCTTCTCGACCTACACCCCCGAAACCGAGCTTTCGGGATGGGATATGTGGGGACGAAAATATATTATGCTCGGGCTCGAATTCTTCCTTTCCGTCTGCCGTGAAGACCGGCTGAAAGAGAAGATAGTAAAAGCCCTTTGCCGTCACGCCGACCTCATAACCGAAAAAACGGGAGTTGGAGAAGGCAAAATACCCGTTTTTTCGACCTCGGATTTCTGGATGGGTGTCAATTCCCTCTCGATCCTCGAGCCCTTCGTGAAGCTATACAATATCACGGGAGAAAAAAAGTACCTCGACTTCGCAGCCGAGCTCGTCTATGAAGGTGAAAACCTCGGAAGCCGCATCTTCACCCTTGCGGCGGAGGATAAGCTCAATCCATACGAGTATCCCGAAACCAAGGCTTACGAAACCATGTCGTGCTTTCAGGGGCTCGCGGAGTACTACCTTGTCACGCGAGAGGACAAATACCGCCGCGCCGTGATCAATTTTGCCAAAAGGCTTCTTTCCACCGATATAACGGTCATAGGCTGTTGCGGCTGTACCCACGAGCTTTTCGATCACTCGGCGTTCACGCAGACCGACGACGCGTTTCAGGGGATCATGCAGGAGACCTGCGTCTCTGTAACACTGATCGGCTTCTGCTTACAGCTTCTTCGCCTTACGGGAGATCCGATCTATGCCGACACTGCGGAGATAAGCCTTTATAACGACTGGCTCGGCTCTCTTAATACACACGGAAATTCACTGAGTATGCAAACGAAGGACGGAAGCATCTATTCGTCTTTTATGCCCTTTGACAGCTATTCCCCTCTCCGCGACGGAGTGCGCGGAAGGAAGGTCGGCGGCTTTCAGAAGATGGAAAACGGCTCATTCTATGGTTGCTGTGCCTGCATCGGCGCGGCGGGAATAGGGTATATCGCAAATGAAAGCCTCGTTCTTCGCGACAAAGATCTTTACCTGAACTTCTACCAGGAGGGTGAATACAGGCTGACCTTCGATGATAAAAAAGTGCTGCGCCTTTCCGTAAGCGGCGGCTATCCCTACCGCGGAGAGGTCATAGTGAAGCTTTCGGGCGACACGGAGGGCATAGAAAAGCTCTTTCTCCGAATTCCGGCATACAGTAAGCTTACAAGAGTCTCATTCGGTGAAAAGATCTTTGAGCCGGTGCAGGGCTACTTTGAGATTCCCCTTGAGCCCGAGAACATACGCAAAATAAACATCAGCTTCGATATGCGCACTTTCCCGGTCTTCCCCGAGAAGGGTGCACCGGGTGAGAAGGATTACATAGCCTTCAGACGCGGATGCGTGACGCTTGCCGCCGACGCAAGGCTCGGATACTCTTCCGGCGATATTATCAAGGCAGAGCTTATACCCGACGGAAGTGTAAAAGCGGAAGAGATCCCCTGCCCCGAGATCCCCGACG
Source organism: uncultured Clostridia bacterium (assembly GCA_945485605.1). GTDB lineage: Bacteria > Bacillota > Clostridia > Oscillospirales > CAG-272 > RGIG3994. The sequence goes on along the minus strand of CALYSG010000067.1, from coordinate 128 downwards.
CAAGGATATGCCTGCGTATCGGAAATATGAGACTCACCGATTACGCTTCGGCGGGGCAAACCTACTCGGAAGACTCACTTATGGCGGCATGGATACATAGACAATAAACATAAAATCGGTCCCCGCGT